>DASQUF010000405.1:0-16880 GCA_035641435.1 Propionibacteriaceae bacterium
GGTGAACGCCTCCGGCTCGCCCGTCGACCCGACCACCGGCCGCCTGTGGGCGGACCGCACGCAGCGACAGCCGGCCCCACCCGAGGCCGAGCGCCGCGCCCTGGCCGCCGCGTACGGACAGCGTCCGCCGTCGCTGGCCACCACGATCGGCGTGCTGCTCACCGACGCCACCTTGACCAAGGCGCAGGCGAGCCGGTTGGCCACGATCGGGCACGACGGGATGGCCCGGGCCATCGCCCCGATCCACTCGATGATGGACGGGGACACGGTCTTCGCCCTGGCGTCCGGCCGCCGAACGGCGCTGGACGACCCGCGTGAGGCGCTCGTCGCGTTCAACCGGCTGCTGACCACGGCCGCCGATGCGTTCACCGACGCCTGCCTGGACGCGCTGCTCGCCGCCGGGGGCCGAGGACGGTGGCGGGCATACCGCGATCTGGCACCGTCAGCCGTACCAGCCTGAGAATCATCGGGGCCCTCCCGGGCGCTTCCTACACTGTGGGGCGGCGGCGAACGACCACGAGGTGACGAGGACGGCAATGAAGGCCCTACTGCTGGAGAACATCCACCCGGACGGGGTGCGGCTGCTCACTGAGCGAGGCATCACCGTCGAGTTGGTGCCCGGTGCGCTCGACGAGGACGAGCTGATTGCCGCCCTGCCGGGGGTGCAGCTGCTCGGTCTCCGGTCCAAGACCAACGTCACCCGGCGGGTGCTCGAGTCGGCACCGGACCTGCTGGCCGTGGGCGCCTTCTGCATCGGCACCAACCAGATCGACCTGGCCGGGGCGGCCGACCGCGGCACCGTGGTGTTCAACGCGCCGTTCTCCAACACCCGCAGCGTGGTCGAGCTGGTGCTCGCCGAGATCATCGCCCTCGCCCGGCGGTTGACCGAGAAGAACGCGGCGATGCACGCGGGCGTGTGGGACAAGTCGGCCAAGGGCGCCCACGAGGTTCGTGGCCGGACCCTGGGCATCGTCGGCTACGGCAACATCGGCAGCCAGCTGTCCGTCGTCGCCGAGTCGCTGGGCATGCGCGTCTACTTCTACGACGTGGCCGACAAGCTGGCCCTGGGCAACGCCCAGCGCTGCGACAGCCTGGACGAGCTGCTGGCGGTGGCCGAGACCGTCACCCTGCACGTCGACGGCCGGCCTGGGAACGCGGGCCTCTTCGGGGCCGAGCAGTTCGCCAAGATGCGGCCGCGCAGCCTGTTCCTCAACCTCTGCCGGGGCATCGTGGTCGACCACGAGGCGCTACGCGAGCATCTGCTCAGCGGGCATCTCGCCGGAGCGGCGGTTGACGTGTTCGCCGACGAGCCGAAGGCGGCCGGCGACCCCTTCGCGTCCAGCCTGCAGGGGCTGCCCAACGTGATCCTGACTCCGCACGTCGGTGGCTCGACCGAGGAGGCCCAGCAGGACATCGGCCGTTTTGTGGCCGGCAAGCTGGCCGACTTCGCCGACCACGGCAACACGTCCATGTCGGTCAACCTGCCCCAGGTGGTAATTGAACCGGCCGCCGGCCGCGCGCGGGTGCTGCACGTGCACCGCAACGTGCCGGGGGTGCTGGCCACGGTCAACGGAGTGCTGGCCGACTCCCGGGTCAACATCGAGCGGCAGAGCCTTTCCACCCGCGGCGAGCTCGGCTATGTGATCACCGACGTCGCCGGAGAGCTCAGCCCGGAGCTGCTGGAGAAGCTGGAGAGCCTGCCAGAAACCGTCCGCCTTCGAGTGTTGGCCTGAGCCACCGCTCTCCTCGGCAGTTTCTACAATCGGAGCGTCTGGTCGGCGCGATGAAGCAGGGCCGGGAGCCAGTCGGGGCAGCGCGGGTCGGCGGCCGCCTGGTCGACGGTCCACCAGCCGATCTCGGTGAGCTCGGCCGCGTCCGTGACCTGCGGCTCCTGCTCCGGCGGCGCCGGAGCCAGGAAGGTGACCGTCACCTGACGTTCCCCGCCCTCGGTGACGAAGTACTCCGACTCCAGGTAGGTCAGCGGCACGCCGGTCAGGTCCAGCCCGGCCTCCTCCGCCATCTCCCGCCGGCCCGTCGTCTCCAGCACCCCGGCCGCCGGCGCGTCCGCCTCGACGTGGCCGCCGATCAGGCCGAGCCGGCCCGGCGCGTACGCCACCCCGAGAGCGCGTACGCCGAGCAACCAGCTCCCGTCCCGGTGCACGAGCACGCACACCGTGACGGCGAACTCCCGGCCGGTCCCGCTCAGCGGCGCCGCCGGTTGATGATCTGGATCACGATGACCACCACCAGGGACAGGAGGCCCAGCAGCGGGCCGTACCGCCGCAGCAGGTTGGTCACCACGTTGGACACGACGTGGGCATCGGCCCGAGAGAGGTCGCTGGGCGGCGTGTACCGGTAGGACAGCGGGGGAGCGGTCGGCGGCGGCGCCGGTTCCGGCTCGGACACCTCGTCGGCCAGTCCGGTGTCGTCCTCGACCGGCGTGGCGGCGTCCGTGCCGACGGCCGCCATCTCGACGGTCGGCTGCTCCTCGTACAGATCCTCCGCGTCTCCCGACTCGTCGGCGGTCGCCCACTCCTCCCACAGCTCGTCGTCGGCCGCCACCGACTCGGCGGCCGAGGCCTCTTCAGGTACCGGGGCGCCCAGACCATCGGCGAAGCGGACGGACACGCAGCTGACGAACTGGTCCACCAGCTTGTCGCTGACGTCGGAGACGACGCCGCTGCCGAACTGCGCCGGCCGACCGGTGAAGTCCAGGTCGGTGATCAGCTCGACGTCGGTCCCCGACCCGTTGCCGACCAGAGAAGCCGTGACCGTCGCCCTCGCCGTCCCGTTGCCCCGGCGCTCGTCGCCCGAGGCCTGGAAGACCAGCCGGTGGGCTGCGATGTCGCGCTCCAGGAACCGGCCGGAGCCGCTGTAGACCAGAGCCATCGAGCCGAGCTTGATCTTGATCGACCCCTCGAAGTGGTCGCCGTTGGTGCTCGAGATCGTCGCCCCGGGGAAGCAGGGCGCCAGGCGGTCAAGATGGTTGAACGCCGTCCACGTCTCGTCGACCGAGGCCGGCACGCTGAAGCGGTGCGTCAGGTCCATGGCTCATCCTCTCGCAGGAGTCGTCGCTCGTGATGCGAGGCCGGTGGAGTCACCGGCGATGCGGTTGGCTGGCCGCGGCTCAGTCGGCGCCCGGCCTGAGCTGCTCCAGCAAGGCGTCGTGGAGGCGTCCGTTGCTGGCGTACCCGCCCGCCCCGAGCGGACCGGGCCGGCCATCCACGTCGGTGAACGCGCCGCCGGCCTCGGTGACGATGATCGCGCACGCGGCCATGTCGTGCAGGGCCAGCTCCGGCTCGCAGGCCAGATCAACCCCGCCCTCGGCGAGCAGCATGTAGGACCAGAAGTCCCCATAGGCCCGGGTGCGCCAGCAGGTCCGCAGCAGGTCGACGAACTGCTGGCCCTGGCCTGACTCCACCCAGGCCGAGATGGATGCATAGCTGAGCGAGGCGTCCTCGAGCGTGGAGACGTCGGAGACGTGGATGGGGCTGGCTGACATCAGCGACTTGCCCGCGTACGCGCCGCCGCCCCGACTGGCCCACCAGCGCCGGCCCAGCGCCGGGGCGCTGACGACGCCCACGGCGGTCTCGTCGTTGATCATCAGCGCGATCAGCGTGCCCCACACCGGCACGCCGCGGACAAAGTTCTTGGTGCCGTCGATCGGGTCGATCACCCAGCGCCGCGGGCCCCAGCCGGCGTCGGCCATCTCCTCCCCGTGCACGGCGTCGCGCGGCCGGGCCCGGCTGAGGGTGCGGCGGAGCGCCTCCTCGACCGCCGTGTCGGCATCGGACACCGGCGTCAGGTCAGGCTTGGTCGTCACGTGCAGGTCGAGGGCCTTGAACCGGCTCATGGTGATCGAGTCGGCGTCGTCGGCGAGCAGATGCGCCAACCGGAGGTCGTCGGTGAGCCCCCGGTACAGCGCGTCGTCGGGCCGGGTCGCGGTCGAGGGCGCGGACATGGGGCCCACGCTACTGGCCGGACCCGAGCATTCGGCGAAAAGACTCCAGCCGGGCCAGGGCGAGTCGTCCGTCGGCGACCGCGGTGTCCAGCGCACACTCCGGCGCCCCGGTCTCGTGGGAGCAGCCGCGGGGGCAGTCGGCGGTGATGGCGGCCAGGTCGGGAAAGGCGGCGATGATCCGGTCTCGGCGGACATGGCTCAGGCCGAACGACCGCACGCCCGGCGTGTCGATCACCCAGGAGTCGAAGCGGTCGGGCAGGCGCAGGGCGATCGCCGCGCTGGAGGTGTGCCGGCCCCGACCGGTGACCGCGTTGACCGCTCCGATGGCGCGTTCGGCACCGGGGATCAGCGCGTTGACCAAGGTTGACTTGCCCACGCCGGAGTGCCCGACGAAGACGCTTCGGTGCCCCTCCAGGGTGGCCCGCAGGGGGTCCAGGTCCGCACCGGGGAAGGTCACCTTGACCGGCACCCCCAGCGGTGCGTACTGGGCCACGAGATCGTGGGGGCTGGCCAGGTCGGCCTTGGTCAGGCAGAGCAGCGGGGCGAGACCGGCGTCGAACCCGGCGACCAGGATCCGGTCGATCATCCCGGTCCGGGGTGGCGGGTCGGCGAGCGCGGTGACGATCACGAGCTGGTCGGCGTTGGCCACGATCGGCCGTTCGTACGGGTCGTCATCATCGGCGGTTCGCCGCAGCACCGTCTCGCGCTCGGCCACGGCCACGATCCGGGCCAGCGTGCCCTCCTCGCCCGAGGTGTCGCCGACCAGCGACACCCGGTCGCCGACGATCACGCCGGTACGGCCGAGCTGACGGGCCTTGACGGCGGCCACCTCGCGGCCCTCCACCAGAGTGGTGAACCGCCCGCGGTCGACGGTGACCACGATGCCCGGCTCGGCGTCGGCGTACGCGGGCCGGTCCTTGGTCCGAGGGCGGCTGCCGCGACCGGGACGGTCGAAGGCTGCGTGCTCGTCGCCCCGGAGGCTCACTCAAGCCCAGCCTTCTCGGGGGAATCAGGGGGGGTCGTCCCCCCCTCCTGGTCACTCGAGCTCATCTGTGAGCTGTCGATCATCGACTGCCAGAGGTCGGCGAACTCGGGCATCGTCTTGGCCGTGCAGCCGATGTCGTCCAGAGTGACCTCGGGCACGACGAGGCCGAGCAGGGCCCCCGCCTGGGCCATCCGATGGTCGGCGTAGGTCCGCCACTCCGCCCCGCCCAGCAGGCGGGGGTGGATGGTCAGGCCGTCGTGGGTCTCGCTGACATGACCGCCGAGCCGCTCGAGCTCGGTGGCCAGCGCGGCCAGCCGGTCGGTCTCGTGGCCGCGGATGTGACCGATGCCGCGTAGGTGGGAGGTGCCGTCGGCCAGAGCGGCGACCGCCGCCACCACGGGGGTGAGCTCGCTGGCCGCCGACAGGTCCAGGTCGATTCCGTGCAGGTGGTCGGTTCCCCGTACGGTCAGACCCTGCTCGTCGAAGCTCGCCTCGGCCCCGAACCGACCGAGAATGTCGCCGATCGCGTTCCCGGGTTGTTCGGTCGACCCCGGCCAGCGCGACACGGTCACTGCGCCACCGGTGATCGCTGCAGCAGCCAGGAACACCGCGGCGTTCGACAGGTCGGGCTCGACGTTCTCGTCGTGCGGCGCGATCGGCCCCGGCGCGACCACCCACCGGTCGCGCTCGGAGTCGTCGATGCGTACGTGCCGCTCCCGCAGCATCGCCACGGTCATCTCGAGATGGGGGCGCGAGGGGATCGGCAAGCCGGAGTGGCGCAGGTCCAGCCCTGCAGGAAGGCGGGCGCCGACCATCAGCAAGGCGCTGACGAACTGGCTGGAGCTGGACGCGTCGAGAGTCACCTCGCTCCCGGACACCGCGCCATCGACCGTGAAGGGCAGGGTGCCCCGGTCGGCGTCAACCTTGGCGCCCAGCGCGGTGAGGGCCTCCAGGAGTGGCGCCATCGGCCGTGCGTACGCCTGCTCGTCCCCGTCGAAGCGGACCGGTCCGTCGGCCAGCGGCGCCAGAGCGGGCAGGAAGCGCATCACCGTCCCGGCCAGCCCGCAGTCGACCGTCACGTTTCCGGTGAACGTGGCTGGCGGAACGACCTGCCACTGGTCACCGGTCTCGGTGATCTGCACCCCGAGGGCGCGTAGGCCGTCTCGCATCAGGCGGGTGTCTCGAGCGTCCAGGCCGTTGCGGATCACCGACGGGCCGTTGGCCAGCGCGGCCATCGCCAACGCCCGGTTGGTCTGCGACTTGGAGCCGGGAACGCTCACCGTGGCCCGGATCGGCGCCGGGGCGAGCGGCGCCGCCCAGCGCTGCGGGGACAGCGGGGACGGCATAGTGCTCAGCGGCGTCAGTTCTCCCCGCGCTCGATGTTCTTTGCCCGCTTGTCGGCCTTGCGGGCTTCCTTGGCGAGGGCTGCCGCCGCCTTCTGCTCCTCCTTGGCGCGGATGGCCGCTGCCTTCTGATCCTCCTTGGCCCGGACCGCCGCCCGCTTCCGCTCTTCCTTGGCCCGCTCGGCCGCGCGGGCCTTGGCCTGCTGGGCCCGCTCGGCGGCGAGCTTCTTCGCGGCCTTGAACTGCTTGGGCGCGTCCTTCTTCGCCTGCTTGGCCGCCTTCAGCGTGGCTCGACGGGTCTCCTCCGCCTGCCGGACGGCGATCTCCTGGGCCCTGGCGAACTGCTTCACCGCCTGCTTGCGCGCCTTGCGGGTGGACTTCACGACGGTGCCGACCAGAGCGGCACCGGTGGCCAGCGCGGTGTCGGCCAGGTCGCTGCCCCCGTCGGTCAGGGCCCCGGCTCGCTTGGCCAGCTTGTCGGACGCCTTGCTGGTGCTCTTGGTGATCGCCTGGGTGCCTTTCTGGGCGCGCCAGGCCAGACTCGGCTTGCCCTCGGTGTCGGCCGCGGCGACCAGCACACCGCCGAGCAGGCTGACGTTCTTCAGGAACTGGTGCTGGTCCTCCGCGCGCTGGGTGGTGTCGCTGCGGCTCCAGAACGGATGCTTGGCAATTGTGCTCGGTACCAGCGACCCGGCCAGCAGCAGCGCTCCCAGCCGACGGCCCTTGCCGCTGGCCAGTGCGATCCCGCCGACGACCTGGGTCGCTCCGTGCACCCGGACCAGCGTCCTGGCGTCATTGGGGACGTAGCCGGCCACCTCCTGCGGCGCGTACTCCTTCAGCATGGGTACCACCCGGTCGGTGAGGGGCTCGGCGTCAGGAACCAGCGAGTCGGGGTCCCGCAGAGCCTTCACGCCGGAGGCGACGAAGTACGAGGCCAGCATGGTCCGAGAGGCAGTGCGCAACAAGGTCATAGGTCCATTCCTACCGTGTCGGTTTACAGCGTCAACGCCCACCCCGACTGTCGGGTGCAGGCGCTAACGTCAAGGTTGTGTGTGGACGTTACTCGGTCTCGATCCCGCCCGCAGACCTGATGGACGAGTTCGACATCGACGACGAGTTCGAGGGGCTACCGGCGCCGGACTACAACGTCGCCCCCACGGTCGCCGTCCCGTCCATCTTCGAGCGCCGCGTCCGCGACTCCTCCGGTGCTTTTTCGGGGGTTCGAGGGGGTCGTTCCCCTCGCTCGGACAACGTGCGCCGCCGGCTGGCGCCGCTGGTCTGGGGCCTGGTCCCGTCGTGGGCCAAGGATCCCTCGATCGGGTCGCGGATGATCAACGCTCGGCTAGAGACAGTGGACGAGAAGCCCGCATTCCGCAAGGCGTTCGCGGCCCGGCGCTGCCTGCTCCCCGCCGACGGGTTCTACGAGTGGTACGCGATAGAGGGGCCGCCGGAGCCGGGCCGCAAGGGCAAGCCGCGCAAACAGCCGTTCTTCATCCGCCGCTTCGACGGCCAGCCGCTCTACATGGCCGGTCTGTACGAGATCTGGCGCGACCCGACCAAGGACCGCGACGACGACTCGGCCTGGCTGCGGACCTGCACGGTGATCACCACCGAGGCGACCGACGCGGTGGGGCACATCCACCACCGGATGCCGATGGTGGTCCGGCGGGAGGCCGTCGACGGCTGGCTGGACCCGGGTCTGACCGATCCGACCAAGGTGCGAGAGCTGCTCGCGGTCACCGACGCCGAGCTGCTCGAGGCGTACGCGGTGTCGACCGAGGTCAACAGCGTCCAGAACAACCATCCGGGGCTCCGCGACCCGATTCCCGCCGAGGAGACGCTGACTCCTGGGGAACCCGCGCAGGACCCGCTGGTGTGACCACGTGCACGGTGCTGGCCGTTGAGACGCCGCAGGGACCGGGGCGCTGCTACGTCGACCTGGCCGAGGAGCCCACGGCGCTGCTGGTCCTGGGGCACGGCGCCGGAGGTGGCACCCACGCCGCCGACCTGGAGCTGCTGGCTCGGCGGCTGCCCAGCCTGGGCGTCACCGTGGTCCGGTTCGAGCAGCCCTGGCGGACCGCGGGACGCCGGGTCGCCGGGCCACCGGCCACGCTCGACGAGGCCTGGCGGGCCGCCGTGGCCGAGCTGCGCCTCCAGCCGTGGGCGGCAGGACGGCTGTTCGTCGGCGGCCGCAGCGCGGGCGCACGGGTCGCGTGCCGCACCGCGTTGGCCGTCGAGGCGGTCGGCGTGGTCTGTCTGGCCTTCCCGCTGCATCTGCCCGGCCGGCCCGAGAAGTCCAGGGCGGCTGAGCTGCTCACCGCCGGCGTGCCCCGGCTGGTGCTGCAGGGGAGCAAGGACACGTTCGGAACGCCGGACGAGATCCGCGAGGCCATGGGGATGGCACCGGGCATCCGGCTGGTCGAGCTACCGGGGGCCGACCACGGCTTCCGGGTGACCAAGGCCGCATCCTTCACCGCCGCTGATCTGCGGGCGCGAGTGCTGGCTGAGGTTGGCCTGTTCGTCTGCGGGTAGGGAATAGCGTGGCCCCGCCCGCGTTGCACTGTCCATGCCGCTGTTCGCCGACCCGTTCACCGAGCCGTCGCGGCGCAGTGGGTCGCCGGTACTCTCGTATGTGATGACCAGCCCCGCCACTCTTGCCGCCTCCCCGCCGAGCCCGCCGGAGATCGGCCACGCCGAGACCCCTGACGAGCGGCACGCCCGGTTCGAGTCGGACGCGCTGCAGTACCTGGACCAGCTGTACGCCGCGGCGCTGCGGATGACCCGGAACCCGTCTGACGCCGAGGACGTGGTGCAGGAGACCTACGCCAAGGCGTACGCGTCCTTCCACCAGTTCACTCCCGGCACCAACCTCAAGGCCTGGCTCTATCGGATCCTGACCAACACCTACATCAACTCCTACCGGAAGAAGCAGCGCGAGCCGCAGATCTCCGACGGGGAGAACGTGGAGGACTGGCAGCTGGCCCGGGCCGAGTCGCACACGTCCAGCGGCCTCAAGTCCGCGGAGATGGTGGCCCTGGAACGGCTGCCCGACTCCGATGTCAAGGAAGCTTTGCAGCAGCTGGCCCCGGACTTCCGCCTCGCGGTCTACCTTGCTGACGTGGAGGGCTTCGCCTACAAGGAGATCGCCGAGATCATGGGCACGCCGATCGGCACGGTGATGTCCCGGTTGAACCGTGGCCGAACCCAACTGCGCCGGCTCCTCGCCGAGTACGCCGAGGAGCGCGGGCTGACTCGGGAAGGCAGTCGGGCATGAACGCGGATCAGCCGGGAGACAGCAACGACTACTGCGAGCTCGTCGTCCACCGGATGCACGAGTTCCTCGACAACGAGCTGGACGAGGCGACCGGCGACGAGATCCGGGCGCACCTTGCGGCCTGCGAACCGTGCCTGCACCGCTACGACGTCGAGCAGGCGGTGCGGACCCTGCTGCGCAAGACCTGCATCAGTGAGGTGGCTCCGGCTTCGCTGCGGACCCGGATCGTAACCCAGCTGACCGTGATCCGCCGCAGCCTCTAGGACTCTGCTGCAGGTTGCTGCACTTCTCAGCCTCGAGAAGTGCAGCAACCTGCCACCAAACGCTCAGGCGTTGGGGCGCTTGCCGTGGTTCGCGTTCTTCTTACGCCGCGCCCGACGCTTCCGTCCACTTTTAGCCATCTGCTCGCTCCTCGCCTTCTGATCGATCGCAGCGGCCAAGTCTGCCACGCTCTTCGGGCATCGGAGGAGTATCCCGTTGGCGTTCGGAGGCGTGATGAGCGGAGCACGCTTTTCGGTCCGCGAAGAGCGACGACGACGGCAGCCGTCAGGATGCGACGGGTGCGAGAAGAGCACAAAGGACCAGTGGATCGGCATCTCACCTTGGCGAGGTCGTCACTGCCGCGTCAAGCACCTGGAAGGGATCGGGTGCCTGCTCCGGTAGCGACCTAGGGTTGCTTCCATGCCATCGATGTCGGAGATCGTCTCCGGACGAACCGACCTGTCCGAGGACGACCACAAGTGGTTGCGCCTGCTGGTCTCCGAATGGCACCTCTTCGCGGACCTCAGCTTTTCCGATCTCGTCCTCTGGGTCCCGGACCGCGACCCCAACGTCTACTGGGCGGCCGCCCAAATCCGGCCGACCACCGGGCCGACCTCCTTGTTCGACGACGTGGTGGGGGACCTGATCGCCTACTCACCCGAGCATCTGGTGTCCGATGCCTTCGTCAGCGGGGAGATCACCCAGACGAGCGAGGCCAAGCTGCTGGCCGGGATCCCGGTCGACGTGCACGCCATCCCGGTCAGACGGGGGGAGCGGGTGATCGCGGTCGTCGAGCAGCACAAGAGCCAGCTCGACGAGCGGGTGCCCAGCTTCCTCGAGCAGGCGTACTTGGCGACCTCGGCCCAGCTGGCCACGATGATCTCGGTGGGAGCGTTCCCGCTGCCCGACGACGTCACCAACCTGGCCTTCAACCCGCGGGTCGGGGATGGGTTCATCCGGGTCAACGCGATCGGCGACGTCGAGTACGCCAGCCCCAACGCCCTGAGCGCGTACCGACGGCTGGGCCTGATCGGCGACCTGGTCGACGAGAACCTGCCCAGTCTGACGGCCGCCCTCTTCCCGGCCGGGCCCGGTCCGGTCGACGACTCGGTGGCGTCGGTGATGTCCGGCCGGAACGCCCGGCGGACCGAGCTGGTCTCCGGCGACGCCCACCTCATGGTGCGGGTGCTGCCGCTGTGGGTGGACCGGGAACGAGTCGGGGCGATCGTGCTCTGCCGCGACGTCAGTGACTTGCGCAGCAAGGAGCGCCTGCTGGTCACCAAGGACGCGACCATCCGGGAGATCCATCACCGGGTCAAGAACAACCTGCAGACCGTCGCCGCACTGCTCCGGATGCAGGCCCGCCGGATCTCCTCACCGGAGGCGCGGGCCGCGCTCAACGACGCGATGTCGCGGGTGTCCTCGATCGCCATCGTGCACGAGACGCTGGCCCAGGCCTTCGACGAGATCGTCGAGTTCGACCGCGTCGCCGACGGGCTACTTCGGATGGTGGGGGAGGTGGCCGCGTCCTGGGGTGGCGTGTCGGCCGTCCGGAAGGGCAGCTTCGGCCTGCTCTCCGCCGACGTGGCCACGAGCCTGGCGATGATCATCACCGAGCTGTGCCAGAACGCGGTCGAGCACGGGCTGGCGGCATCCTCGGGCGAGGTCCGTGTGGTGCCCACCGCGGCCGACGGGCGGTTGCTGGTGGAGATCAGCGACGACGGCCGCGGACTGCCCGACGGGTTCGACTGGCGTACCTCGCGCAGCCTGGGCCTGTCCATCGTCACCACCCTGGTCGCGGAGATGGAAGGCACATTCACCCTCGGGCCCCAGCCGGATGGTCCGGGAACGAGAGCCGTGGTCGATATCCCGATCTAGTGCCCAACTCGCCGTCGGCGGTGGACAACCCCGCCGGGATCCTTGACTTCGCGGGGCTGCCGGTATTCGCTGGGTCATTGTTTGCCTCAACGCAGAGGAGTCGGGGATGTCCTTTCGCCGTACCGCATGCCCCTTGCTCGTCGCCGGTCTGGCCCTTGCGGTCAGTATCGGGCCGACCGTCACCCTGGCCGGGGCCGGTCCGACCACCGGGTCAGGCGCCCCGCCCACAACGGTGACGGCGGCCGCAGCTCCCACCGGAGGCGGGTCCGACAGCGGTCGCGGCCTCAAGGCTCGACACTCCCTGCGGGCCCCGGTGACCGACGAGACGTTCTACTTCGTCATGGCGGACCGGTTCGAGAACGGCACCAACGCCAACAACACCGGTGGGATCTCTGGCGGGCCGATGGAGCACGGATATGACCCGACCAACAAGGGCTTCTACAACGGCGGCGACCTCAACGGCTTGCTGAAGCGCATCGACTACATCCAGGGGCTTGGTACGACCTCGATCTGGCTGACCCCGAGCTTCAAGAACAAGGCGGTGCAGCTCGAGGACGGCCCCTCCGCCGGCTACCACGGCTACTGGATCACCGACTTCACCCAGATCGACCCGCACCTGGGCACCAACGCAGAGCTGCGCGCGCTGGTTGATGCCGCCCATGCGCGGGGCATGAAGGTCTACTTCGACATCATCACCAACCACACGGCTGACGTGATCGGTTACGAGGAAGGCGCCCGCACCGCGTACGTGCCCAAGGACGTCGAGCCGTACCGCACGGCATCCGGCCGCCCCTTCGACGACCGCGACTATGCCGGCACCAACCGCTTCCCGCCGCTGGACCCGGAGACGTCGTTCCCCTACACACCCGTGCTCGAGGAGGGCGAGGAGAACCTCAAGGTCCCGGCCTGGCTCAACGACGTGACGCTCTACCACAACCGGGGCAACACGACGTTCGTCGACGAGGACTCCTACTACGGCGACTTCTTCGGTCTCGACGACCTGTTCACCGAGCACCCGACCGTGGTCAACGGGATGATCGACATCTACAAGACCTGGATCCGCGAGATGGGCATCGACGGCTTCCGGATCGACACCATGAAGCACGTCGACGACGAGTTCTGGCAGAGGTTCGGCCCTGAGGTGCTCGCGTACGCGAAGAGCCAGGGCAAGCGCGAGTTCTTCATGTTCGGCGAGGTCTTCGACACCACCCGGCCGTTCACCTCGCAGTACACCACCCGCAACAAGATGCAGGCGGTGCTGGACTTCCCGTTCCAGGACGCGGCCCGCAAGTTCGCCTCCCAGAGCCAGCCGACCAGCCAGCTGGGCACGTTGTTCCGGAACGACGACTGGTACACCGACGCGGACTCCAACGTCTACCAGCTGCCCACCTTCCTCGGAAACCACGACATGGGCCGGATCGGCTACTTCCTCACCGCCGACAACGCCGGGGCGACGGAGACCGAGCTGCTGGCCCGGGACCGGCTCGCCCATGAGCTGATGTACTTCTCGCGCGGCAACCCGGTGGTCTACTACGGCGACGAGCAGGGATTCACCGGTACCGGTGGCGACCAGGTCGCTCGGCAGACGATGTTCGCCAGCCAGGTCGCTGACTACCGCGATGACGACCTGCTGGGGACCGACCGGACCCACGCCCAGGACAACTTCAACACCGCACACCCGCTCTACACCAAGATCCGGGACCTCGCCGAGCTTGCGAAGGACCATCCGGCGTTGCGGAACGGGGCGCACCAGCACCGCTACGCCAGCGACGAGGCCGGCATCTACGCGTTCTCCCGACTGCTGCGCACTTCTCAGCACGAGTACGTCGTGGTGCTGAACAACAGCGAGTCGGCGAAGACCGCGACGATCCCGACCTACGTCGCGAATGGCGCGTTCACCAAGATCTACGGCGAGGGTCCGCAGAGCAAGGTCACGAACGGCAACCGCCGACTCTCGGTGACCGTGCCCGCTCTGTCGACCGTGGTCTACAAGTCGGTGCGGAAGATCCCGCGGGCGACCGGAAAGCCGCAGATCTCGCTGAACCGGCCGCAGCCGACGGCGGAGACCAACTCCCGGATGCTGGTTTCGGCGAACGTCAGTGGCTCGTCGTTCAACGAGGTGACCTTCTACGCCAAGTCCGGCCGCGGTGGCTGGAAGAACATCGGGACCGACGACACCCGGCCGTACCGGGTGTTCCATGACGTCAGCTCGCTCGACGACGGCGACCGGGTGGCTTACCGCGCCGTCGTGCGGGACAACGCCGGTCACAGGCGGGTGAGCGCACAGCGACAGGCCACCGTCCCGCCACCCGAGCTCACCATCAAGCTGCCGGCGGAGGGAGCCGGAGTCTTCGGCACCATCGAGGTGCGGGTGCTCGCCGATCCGGAACGGGCCACTCACGTGGTTCGCATCCAGCGCCGGGTGAACAACGGCAGCTGGGAGACGGTGCGCACCGACCGGTCGTCGCCTGTCTACAGCTACTACGACGACCTGTCCGACGTGCCGGTGGGGACGACGCTCCAGTACCGGGCCATCCTGCGCGAGCCGGACGGTACCCGCGTGGTGAGCCCGGTTCGTACGGTCAACCGGGTGGCCCCGGTGCCGCTGGTGCCCAGCGTGACGGTGGCCGGGTCGCTCCAATCGGAGATGGGCTGTCCGGCGGACTGGGACCCGGCGTGTGACGCGAGCGATCTCACCTTCGACACGTCCGACGGCCTGTGGAAGAAGACCGTCACGCTCCCGGCGGGCAGCTACGAGTGGAAGGTCGCCGTCAACAACAGCTGGGACGTCAACTACGGAGCCGGGGGCGCCGCGGGCGGGTCGAACCTCGCCCTCACACTGGCCACCGAGTCCTCAGTGACATTCGTCTGGGACCAGGTGAGCAAGATCCCGACGGCTACCGTCAACTGAGCAGGCGCACAGCGCAGCACGAACGCCAGCCATCCTCGCGATGGCTGGCGTTCGCATTGTCGGACCGGACGAAGCGGCTGGGCAAAGCAGAACGCCGGGGGTTTCCCCCCGGCGTCGACACTGGAGGGCAGCGGCTAAGCCGTGCGGATCCGGGCTCGGGCGGCCCGGCGCTTCAGCGCCCGCCGCTCGTCCTCACTGAGTCCGCCCCACACACCATGATCCTGCCCTGCTTCCAGCGCCCACTGAAGGCATGCGTCTCGGACATCGCATCGCCGGCAGACCTGCTTCGCCTCTTCGATCTGGAGTAGAGCCGGGCCGGTGTTCCCGATGGGGAAGAAAAGCTCCGGGTCTTCATCCAGACAGGCGGCACGGTGGCGCCAATCCATGGCGTTACACACTCCTCACTGGTAACTCGGAAACCCCATCAGGGGCCCCCGCGTGCTGGTGGAAGCCAGCCACCGTCTATCATGAGGCGCTTAACTCCCACCAAAGACTTTCAAGTATCGAGGGGCAGCACAAGGGGCTAACCCGTCGACTGGCTCACATTTGGACAGATTCCCCACTCCGTGGCGCCCGAAACCGGATCTGTGGCCTGACTTGGGGACCCATCGCGTACGCCTAGAGTTGGGCGCGTGGCCGACCGCCCGCCCTTCCGCCCGGCACCGATGGTGCTGGCCGCTGCGCTGCTGGGGGTAGAGGCCCTGGCCGCCTTGGTCTTCGGCGGCATCGCGCTGACTCAGATCCGGATCAGCCGGGCCGAGTTCGGTGCGGGTGTCGCGATCTGGATGCTCGGCTACGGCGTCCTGCTGCTGGCGATCGCCCGCGGGGTCTTCCTCGGCCGACGCTGGAGCCGGGCCCCGGCGATCGCCACGCAGCTGATCCTGCTGCCCATCGCGTTCAGCTTCCGGGCGGAGCCGACCACCTGGGTGGCCGGGGCGATCGTGGTGGCGGCGGTGGGCTCTCTGGTCGGCCTGCTGCACCCACGTTCCACCGAGGTCTTCGTCGGCTCCACCGCCGCCCAGCCGCCCGATTCGTCCCGCTGAACCCACGAGGGGCAGCCGAGTGGCGGGAGGATGGCCGGGACGTCAGCGATCCACCACCGGGTCTAGTGACACGCCACTAGCCCTCCAGCGCGCTGGTCAGCTCCGCGTCGTGCGCGGCCTCTGCCTCGGCCTCGGCCTTGACCCGGCGTAGGAAGGTCCGCGTCCGCTCCTCCTGCGGGTTGAGCAGGACATCGTTCGGCGGGCCTTCCTCGACCACCACTCCCTGGTCCATGAACACCACTCGGTCGGCCACACCCCGAGCGAAGGCCATCTCGTGGGTCACCACGATCATCGTGGTGCCACTCTCGGCCAGATCGCGCATGACGGCAAGCACCTCCCCGACCAGTTCGGGGTCCAGTGCCGAGGTCGGCTCGTCGAACAGCATCAGCTCCGGTTTCATGGCCAGTGCCCGGGCGATCGCCACCCGCTGCTGCTGTCCACCGGACAGCTGGGCGGGGTAGTAGTCGGCGCGTTCGGCGAGGCCAACCTTCTCGAGCAGCTCATGTGCCTCGGCCCGGGCCGTGCTCTTCTTCATCCCCTTGACCTGGACCGGCGCCTCCATCACGTTCTCGACCGCCGTCATGTGCGGGAACAGGTTGAACCGCTGGAACACCATGCCGATCCGGGCCCGCTGGCGGGCGATGTCCTTGTCGGTCCGCATGTGCAGCTTGCCGTTGCGATCCTCGATCCCCACCAGCTCGCCGCCGACCCAGATCCGCCCACCGGTGAGGGTCTCCATCTGGTTGATCAGCCGCAGGAACGTGGTCTTGCCCGAACCGGACGGTCCGAGCAGGCAGACAACCTCACCCTGGTCCACGGTCATGTCGACGCCTTTGAGCACCTCGTTGCTTCCGAAGGCCTTGGTCACGTTGACCGCGCGGACCAGGGGCTCGCCCTCCGCCGTAGCGACGCTCACTTGGACGCTCCGATCGTCAGGCCCTTGGCCGCCTTGTCCTTGTCGGCGGCCACGTGGACGCCGAAGCCCCGACCGAACCGCTTCTCCAGGTAGGACTGGATGATCATCAGGACACTGCAGGCGATCAGGTAGTACAAGGTCGCCGCGACCAGGATCGGTAGCACGACGAACGTCCGCGACCCGATGGCCTGCAGCTGGTAGAAGAGGTCAGTGGTCACCGGAATGGCGATCAGCAGCGACGTGTCCTTGAGCATGGCCGTCGTCTCGTTGCCGGTCGGAGGGACGATGACCCGCATGGCCTGGGGCAG
>DASQUF010000406.1:0-4308 GCA_035641435.1 Propionibacteriaceae bacterium
ATCCTGCCCATGTCCATAGACCGGCCGTTGATCTTGTTGCCTTGTAGCTCGAACCTGCGATCGACATCGAGGTTGTCCAGGTTGTCTACCAGCGCCGGCACCGTGGCCAGCTCGGCCGGCAGTGGCGCGGATGGATCGAGATTGTCGGCGGCCCGCAACTCGAGCAGGTCCAGCCGGTCCTTGCCGCCGTCAAAGACGTTGGTGAACCAGTTCACACCGAGGTCGGGTTCGTATGAACGGAGCACGACGCGGTCTCGGGGTTGCATCCAGACGACGATCTCGGCTCGCTCTCCGGGCGAGAGGGTGAGACGTTGCCGCTCGACGGGCGCGGACAGCAGGCCGCCGTCGCTGCCGACGACGGCGAACTCGCGGTCGTCGGAGAAGCCGAGGTTGTACACGCGGGCGGCGGACCCGTTCAGCAGCCGCAGCCGCACCGCTTCGGTCGTAACGTCCAGGAACGGCCCGTAGGTGCCGTTGACCAACACCGTGTCGCCGACGTTGCCGGTGCGCAGATCACCGGAGTCATCGATGCTGCGGTCCTGAACGATGACCGGAATATCGTTCACGCCATACTCCGAGGGCAGCCCGGCGGGTTCGGCGGCGCGGTCGTCCAGGATGAACATTCCGGCCAAGCCGGCGTTGACGTGCTCGCGCGTCTCGCCGTGGGGGTGCGGGTGGTACCACAGCGTCGCGGCCGGCTGGTCCACCGTCCAGGTCGGCGACCAGCTCTTACCAGGGTCGACATTCTGGTGCGGGCCACCGTCCATCCGGGCCGGCAGGTGCATGCCGTGCCAGTGCACGGTGGTGGCCTCGTCCAGGTCGTTGTGCACATTGATCAGCACTTGCTCGCCGCGGGCGACCCGCAGCGTGGGTCCGAGGTAGGTGCCGTTGAACCCCCAGGTGTCGGACGCAATGCCCGGCCTGAGCTCGGTCGTGCCCGCTTGCGCGGTGAGCTCGAACACCCGGCGTCCTTCGCCATCGAGATGAGAGTCGGCCAGCGGTGGAATCGTCAACGACCGGCCGAACTCGATCTCGCCGAATGTGTTGAGGTCGGAGCTGGCCCACCACCACCCCGCCCCGCCGCCCGCGGCGACGGCCGTGGCCGGTACCCCGACCAGGCCGGCCTTAAGGACGGTGCGGCGGCTGATGCGGCGGGGTTTGGTTGTCATGGCTGCGACCGTACGGAGCGATCGGCCGACGCAGAACCTGGCTGGCCACCGGCCTCAGGACGGAATTCCACACCATCGGTGTGCGGACCACCACCGTGCGAAACTGGGGGGCACGACGCTCCGCGTTCACCCCGGATTCGGGCGGTTCTGCCCTAGGACACCCTGGCGCTCGGCAGTCGCTCCGGACCGGCTCCGCGCCCGTGGTGCTCCTCAGCGTGAGGACGATCCCGGCGGATGGGCTCCGCAGCCAGACCACGCCGAGCGGGTGGATCCGGACGAACAGCAGGACCCGCGAACGTGGTCCGATGCGATGAGAGATCGCCGAGTCGACGAACGCGTCGCCCTGTACCGGATCGATCGGCCCCATGTCCGCCGCCAGATGTCGAGAGGCGGCCCATCTCAGCGATGGGTCGCTCGCGCGTTGACCTGCGGGAATCCACAGGTCGGCGTGTGGTTCTCCCGCTCGGCCTGCGTCTGCACAGGGTCTAAAGTGAGGGTGATGGCGATCAAGGCCGTGGCACGTTATGCCTACCGTGCATTGGTGGCGATGGGCGGCGTCAGCTTGATCGCCACCTTAGTGCTTGCGTTCACGCTGCCGCATCTGTACGGCTCCATCTTGGCTCAGGCCTGGGCGTGGGGAGCCGTGGCGCCGCTCTACCTCGTCGGGCTGTTTGCTGTCATCGCGCGTCCTGACCATCTCAGCGCCCGCTGGCTGGGAGCGGCCGGGTCACTGCTGGCTGTCGAGACAGTTGTCCGACGGGTGATGCAGCTCGGCGAGGTGGGCGTCCCTTGGTCGGTGGCGGGAACAGTAGCGTTCCAGGTCGCGACCTTTGCCACGACCGCTGCGATCGCCTCCGTGCTGGTGGTGTTCCCTGACGACCACTATCGCTATCCCTATCAACGGAGAGTGCTGTGGACGATCTGGATCGCCCCACCACTCGTCCCTGTGTTTCTGCTGGTGTCTCAGCCGTCGCTGTACTTTGGGGCGACGTGGACCGGGGTGGATGACACCAACCCGGCGTTTGTTTCTGGCCTGTCACCGCTCGGCAGCCTGGCCGAGACCGCGTTCCAATGGCGGTATGTCGTGTTGTGGGCGGTCGGCGTGGTGGCCATGGTGGTCCGCTACCGCCGGGCCTCGCCCGATGCGCGCCGCCAGTTCAGATGGCCGCTAGCAGCAGCTGCGGCGCTGGTAGCGGTCGATGCCGCCTCCCGATCACTGAACCAGTTCGATCCGTCGCCGGTGATCCTAGGGGTGCCGCTACAGTTCTTCGGCCTCATCCCGGGACTGGTCGTGTTGTCCGTGAGCATTCTGGTGGCGCTGGTGCGGCATCGGCTGATCGGAATCGATCTGTGGCTACGACGGACGGTCCTGTTCGGTGGCACCTCAGCGGTCATAGCGTTGGCGTATCTGGGCGTGGCCGGCTCGGCGGGATGGGCGGCCGGCCAGGGAGTCTCGGCTGGTGTGGGCGTGACGGTCACGCTCGCGGTCGTGGTGGCGTTCTACCCGGTTCGGCGACGGTTAGATGCGTGGGCGCGGCGTTGGGTGTTCGGCAGCAGCGTCGCCGGAACCGAAGTCTTGCGCCGGGTCGGCGAGACGCTGGAGGACGCGCATGACGTGCGCCAGCTCGGCGACAACCTCGTGCGTACCGTCGTCAACAGCCTCGGCCTGGAGTGGGCACGGATGTCGTTGTCGGCTGCCGGGGGCGGGCCGAGTGAACCGGTCGCCGTGCACGGAGTTGGCCAGGATGAGTCCGCGGTACCCGATCTTGTGGTGCCGCTGACGGACCGCGACGAGACGGTGGGGTTCTTGGAATGCGGTCCGAAACGCCTGGGAGAGCTGACCAGGGCCGACGAAACTCTGTTGACCACGGTCAGCCAGCAGGCGGCGCTGGCGGTGCGCAGCGTGCGGCTGGCTTCGGAGCTGGAGAGCCGCCTGGACGAGGTAGGTCGGCAAGCCGATGAGCTGGCCGCCTCACGCAGCCGGCTTGTCCACGCCCAGATGGCCGAACGGCACCGGATCGAACGGAACATCCACGACGGTGTGCAGCAGGAGATCATCGCCGCGCTCGCCAAAGTCCGGCTGGCCCGCAACCAGCTCACCCGTGACCCAGCGGTCGCCGAAACCACCCTGGCCGGGTTGCAGGACGACACCTACCGGATGCTGGACAATCTGCGCGAGCTCAGCCGCGGCATCCACCCATCGGTGTTGACCCACCAAGGCCTGGTGGAAGCGTTGCGGACGCAGGTCGCGCTGCTGCCGATCAACGTGCATGCCGACGTGGCAACCGACGTGCGGGACGCCCGATTCCCAGACGAGGTGGAAGAGGCCGCATACTACGTGGTGTCCGAGGGCCTGACAAACGTGCTCAAACATGCCGACACCGACGAGGCCACCGTGCGGCTCGCCATGGACGATAGGCAGCTCACCGTCGAAGTGGCCGACCGTGGTCGAGGCTGCGTTCCCGGGGCGGTGACTGGCTCGGGGATCGTCGGGATGCGAGACCGGCTCGGCTCGATCGGCGGCGAGCTGCGCGTCGATAGCCGACCCGGACACGGGACGACACTGCGCGCGAACCTCCCTATCCAGGTGGCCGAGCGTCGTGGCTGACCGGTTGCGCGTCGTGCTGGCCGACGATCACTACCTGGTCCGGGAGGGAACCAGGAGCCTGCTCGAAGACACCGGACAAGTTGACGTCGTAGCAACAGCCGCCGATGCCGATCAGCTCCGCACCGCCGTCGCGCAGCACCACCCCGACGTTGTGATCACCGACATCCGGATGCCGCCTACCCACTCGACCGAGGGCATCCAGGCGGCCCACGAAATCCGCCGCAAGTTCCCCGACACAGGGGTGGTGGCGCTGTCCCAATACGTCGACGGCGGTTACGCACTCGAGCTGTTCAAGAACGGCACCGACGGCCTCGGTTACCTGCTCAAGGAACGTATCGGCGATCTCGACGAGCTACTCGCGGCTATCCAGGCCGTCGTGGACGGCGGATCGACCATCGATCCGCGAATCGTGGAAGCGCTGGTCCAATCCCGCGCCGACGCCGCAAACTCGCCGCTACGCCATCTCACCGCCCGTGAACTCGACGTCCTCCGCGAGATGGCGCAAGGCAAGAACAACGCAGGTGTCGCCGC
>DASQUF010000407.1:0-4713 GCA_035641435.1 Propionibacteriaceae bacterium
CTCTGCGCGCTGACCAGCTGTGCGGTCTTCGCCGCCGGGATCAGCCTGTACGGGGTGGCTGACCTCGAGGCGATGGCCAAGGACACCCACAAGTTCGAGTCGCGCTACCTGGACGGGCTGGTCGGGCCGTATCCGGAGGCCAGGGACACCTATCTCGAGCGTTCGCCGATCAACCACACCGACCGCATCCAGGCGCCGATCCTGCTGCTGCAGGGAACCGAGGACCGGGTGGTACCGCCCGCCCAGACCGAGGAGATGGCCGCCGCCGCGCGGGCGAAGGGTCTACCGGTGGCAATGATCATGTACGCGGGGGAAGGCCACGGCTTCCGCAAGGCGGAGACGATCATCTCGGCGACGCAGGCCCAGGTCTACTTCCTGGGCCGGGTGCTCGGTTTCACGCCGGCCGACGACGTCCCGCCGATCCCCATCGACAACCTGCCTGACTGACGTAAGCGTCCGTCATCGGCGCGGGCCGAAGATCGCCTCCCCCACCCGCACCGTCGTCGCGCCGTAGGCGATGGCCAGCTCGAAATCGCCAGACATGCCCATCGACAGCTCGTGGCAACTACCGGGCACCCCGGCAGCCCGAAGCTCGCCCTGCAGAGTGCGCATCCGGTCGAAACAGGCGGCCACGGCGTCCTGGTCGGCAGAGAACACCGCGAGGGTCATCAGACCCCGGATCCGGAGCGCCCCGAATCGGGCCAGGTCGCGGGCGAACGGCTCGACCTGCTCGGGCGGCAGCCCGAACTTCTGCGGCTCGTTCGAGGAGTTGACCTGGATGTAGACATCGAGCTCACGGCCGGTGTCGTGCAGCCGCCGGTTCAACGCCTCGGCGACCTTGACCGAGTCCAGGGCGTGGAACTCTCGGACGAAGCCGGCCACCTCCTTCGCCTTGTTGGTCTGCAGATGCCCGATCATCGCCCACACGAGGTCCGGGTGCGCCAACAGGGCCTCCGACTTCTCGACCGCCTCCTGCACCCGGTTCTCCCCGAACAGTCGCAGACCGGCGTCGTACGCCTCGCGCACCACCTCGGCGCTCTGGGTCTTGCTGACCGCCATCAGCCGCACCTCGGCCGGGTCCCGGCCGGCCCGGTCGCATGCGGCGTCGATCCGCTGGCGAACGCGCGCCACGTTCTCCGCTACCTGCCCCATGACGTGGAGGCTAGCGGGCGGTTCCGCCGGCCAGATGCTCGGCGAGCGAGATCGCCCGCCGACCGGTCAGCCGCTCGACGTGGTCGGTGACCACGTCCAACTGGCCCGCGGCGATCGCGGTGTAGGTGGTCACCCAGGCCTCGACCTGCCAATCCGGGGCGTTGTAGCTGGCCCGCGAGGCGTACGCCTCCGCCAGCGTCTCGTTGTGGAACCGGAACGGCCGGCCCCGCGCGGTGGTGAGCCGCTCGGCCGCCTCGGTCAGGGTCAGCGACTCCGGCCCGGTGAGCGTGTAGGTCGTCCCCGCGTGCGCCTCCGGGTCGAGCAACACCGCCGTCGCCGACCGCGCCACGTCGGCCCGCGCCACCATCCCGACCCGCCCGTCGTCCGCCGGACCGGCGATCACGCCCTGCTCGCCGGCGAACAGCTCCATGAAGTCCAGGTAGAAGTTGTCCCGCAGGAAGGTGTACGCCATCCCGCCGGCAATGATCCGCTGCTCGGTCGCGTAGTGGTCGCGGACCAGGGTGAAGATCGCGTCCGGCGCAGCGTTGACGAACGAGGTGTAGACGATCTGGCGTACGCCGGCGGCCGCCGCCGCGTCCACGAAGGTGAAGTGCTGGTCCAGCCGGTCGGCGCTCTCCGACCCCGACACCATGAACAGCGTCTCAACCCCCTGGAGCGCCGCCTCCGCCGCGGGCCGGTCGCCATAGCTGCACCCGCGTACGACGGCCCCGGTCAGCTCGGGCGCCCGCTCCGGAGACCGCACGACCAGCCGCTGCTCCACCCCCCGCTCGGCCAGCGACCGCGCCACCGCCCCACCCACATGTCCCGTCGCCCCGGTCACCGCCAACTTCGGCAATTCAGTCACCCTGCTATCCAACATCCCCCTTATGGACGGCCGACACATCCTCATCAACTGAGCGCCGTCCGATGGGCTGCCAGCATGCCGCCGCGTCACCAAGGGACTCGCCTACACGCCTCGGCGGACCGGGCTGAGCGTTCCGGATCGGGCGTCCGTCAGCGCTACGGCCAGCGGGCGCCAAGGCTGATGAGCCCGAGCGAGGCGAGGATGGCGAACGCCAGCCCAAAACCGGCGTAGCGCGAGGTGACCTCGCGATCGACCTTCTCCTTGCCGACCGAGCTGCCGATATCCGCGTACACATCCTTCAGCTCCCCGGCCGACGTCGCCGTATACGCCTCGCCGCCGGAGATCCGGGCGATCCGCTCCAGCTCCTCCCGGTCGACGGGCACGGGCTCCCGACGGCCCCCGATCTCGATGTACCCGTTGGCGGTGCCGTAGGCGATGGTGTAGATCGGCACGTTCTGGGCCCGGGCGGCCTGAGCGGCCTCGTCGGAGGGGCGGCCCACCTGGGTCTTGCCGTCGCTGAGCAGCACGATTCGGGCCGGCACCACCGCGCGGGGGTTGTCGGGATCCGGCGGCACCTGGGCCAGCGCGGCCAGCGAGGCATAGATGCCGTCACCGATTGCGGTCGACGGTGCCGGCTGCAGGGCGGCGATCGCCGCGGTCACCGAGCCCTTGTCCAGGGTGGGCGGCACCACGACGGTGGGGCTGCCGGCGAAGGTGACCAGCGCCACATTGAACTTCGGCGGCAGGGCGTTCACGAACTGCACGGCCGCACCCTTGGCCGCGAGCAGGCGGTTGGGCTCGACGTCCTCGGCCTCCATGGACAGCGAGATGTCGATTGTCACCACGACGGTGGCCCGCTCCCGCGGTACGGACACCTGGTCCTTGGGCTTGGCGAAGGCCACGGTCAGCGTCAGCAGGCTCAGGATGGACAAGCCAACGGCCAGGTGCCGCAGCCACGTCCGGTCGCGCGGGATGACCAGGTCGAACATCGTCCGGCCGAGGTCACGGTTGCGGTTCTTCTTACGCTGCACCAGCCACAGGTACAGACCCACGAGCACCGGAATCAGCAGCAGCAGCCACAGCCGGTTCGGCGCCAGGAAGGAGAGCATCGGGATCATTCAGTCACCTCGACCGGAGAGGAGCGCAGTGTCGGCCCGGATATGCCGCGGAGCGTGGCCGGGCCTGGCGGGAGCACCGGAGCGCAGCGGAGGTGCGGATGGTTGCGACGGAGGCGATCGGAGAGGAGCGTGGCGCCAGGCCTAGGTCCGGTCCCGGACGCCGGCGGAGCGTGGATGGGTCTGGCGGGAGCCCGAGCCTGCGAGGGCGGATGGCTGCGACGGAGGCGTTCGGGACCGGACCTCGGACCAGACACTGCGGGACGATCACGGCCACTTTGCTCCCAAGGAGATGGCTCCGAGGGCGGCGAGCACAGCCAGGGCCAGGCCGTAGCCGGCGAACCGGGAGGTGACCTCGCGGTCGGCCTTCTCGTAGCCGACCGAGGAGCCGATGTTCTCGTAGACCGTCTTGAGCTCCTCCGCCGTCGCCGCAGCGAAGTAGCGGCCGTCGGTGACCTCGGCGATCTCCTTCATGGCCTCGTGGTCGACCGGGACGGGTTCGCGCTTGCCCTCCAGCTCTACATAGCCGTTCTCGGTCCCGTACGCGATGGTGTAGATCGGCACCTTCGCGGCCCGGGCATCGCCCGCCGCCTGCAGCGGCGCCCGGCCGACCGTGTTCTTGCCGTCGGTCAGCAGCACGATCGCCCCGGGAGCCACCGCGTCGGGATCGTTCGGGTCCTTGGGCGCCTGGCGTAGCGCCGACAGGGCCGAGGCGATGCCCTCGCCGATCGCGGTCGAGTCCTGCAGCTGGATGCTGCGGATCGCGTTCTCCACCGTGTTGTGGGCCGTGGTCGGCGGCACCAGAACGGCCGCCGTGCCAGCCATCGAGACCACCGAGACGTTGTACTTCTCCGGCAGCTGGTTCACGAACTCGATCGCCGCTTCCTTGGCCGCGTCCAGCCGCGTCGGGTTGACGTCGGTGGCCTGCATGGACAGCGAGGCGTCGATCACCAGGACGACGGTGGCCCGCTCGCGGGGCACGTCGACCACGGTCTTCGGCCGGGCAAACGCCGCGGTCAGCGTGATCAGGCTGAGCAGCGACAGGGCAACGGCGAGGTGGCGTCGCCACTGCGACTGCTTGGGCACCACCACGTCCAGCATCGAGGTGTTGGTGAACCGCATGCCGCGCCGGTTCTTGCGGCGGGACGCGAAGATGTAAGCCAGGATCAGCAGCGGGATCACGAGCAGGATGAGCAGCCGCTGCGGCGCGATGAAGGCCAGCTGCGGCGTGAGCATCGCCAGCTCAGTCATCACGCGACCTCCCGGGTGCCATTGCGGTCGCGGCGGGGTTAAAGGGGGTCGTCCGCCTTGCTGATCTCATTTGGCGACTCCCTGCGGTGGGGCGTGCAGCATGCTCGCCACCCGGCGGTAGGCCAGCACGAACCGGGCGATGTCCTGGACCCAGTCCCGGTCCGTGCGCAGTTGAATGTGTCCGACACCAGCACGACGAAGTGCGATCCGGATTCGTTCCCGCTGGGCGGCGCTGGCGGCGTCCATCCGGGCCCGGGCGTCGGGGTCGGCGGTGTTCACGTAGCGCTCGAAGTCGGTCTCGGGGTCGCGGATCAGCATGTCCCCGACGTC
>DASQUF010000408.1:0-10112 GCA_035641435.1 Propionibacteriaceae bacterium
GACACGAACATGCCGGGGGGCGAGGCCCTGGTCCGGCAGTTCGTGGCCGGTCAGCGCTTCTTCACCGACGAGTTCGGGGTCGAGTGCCCGGAGGCCTGGCTGCCCGACTCGTTCGGCTATACCGCGGCCCTTGTCCTGGTAGTTGCGGACCGCGTGCGCCATCTCCTTGCCGGAGAACACCACGTTGTAGGTGTCCACCGGCGGGAAGTGCGTGAAGACACGAGTGCCGTCGATGCCCTCCCACCAGAAGGTGTGGTGCGGGATCCGGTTGGTCTCGTTCCACGACGTCTTCTGGGTGAGGAACCACCGCGCTCCCGCCAATGTGGCGATCTGGGGCAGGGCCCCCGTGTAGCCGAAGGAGTCCGGCAGCCACACCTCCTGGCACTCGACACCGAACTCGTCGGCGAAGAAGCGCTGACCGGCGACGAACTGCCGGACCAGGGCCTCACCCCCGGGCATGTTGGTGTCCGACTCCACCCACATCCCGCCGACCGGGACGAAGCGGCCCTCCGCCACCCGCGCCCGGATTCGCTCGAAGAGCTCGGGGTACTGGTCGCGGATCCACGCGTACTGCTGCGCCGACGAGCAGGCGAAGACCAGATTCGGGTCCTCCTCCATCAGCGCCAGGACTCCTGCGAAGGTGCGGGCGCACTTGCGCGCGGTTTCCCGCACCGGCCACAGCCAGGCCGAGTCGATGTGCGCATGCCCGACCGCGGTGATGCGATGCGCGCTCGGGTAGGCGGGCTGCCTGAGCACCTCGGACAGCACGGCGCGTCCGGCGGCGGCCGTGCCGGCCACGTCGCGCGGCTCGATCGCGTCGACAAGGTCGTCGAGGGCGCGGAGCACGTTGGCCCGGCGCGGCGAGCCGAACGGCAGCTCACCCATCAGTCCGCGCAGCGTGTCGACGTCTTGGATCAGCTCCCAGACCGTGAGATCCAGCTCGGCCAGGTGAGCGCCGCCGAACCGGTAGAGCGGCTCGGTTCCCGCCGTGGCCAGGTCGCCCAGCGGCGTCGGCTCGAACGTCAGTGCTCCGGCGATGTTCGGGTTGCCCGAGGCCTCCACGTAGAAGTCCACGGGGCCGTCGTCGCGGACCGGCAGATGGCGGTTGCGGGGGTGCAACCCCTTGATGACCGTGCCGTCGGGCGCGTACGCCGTGGCCTCGGCCGAGAATCCCGGTTGCCCACCGAACCCCAGGTCGACCACGACCTCGGAGCGCAGCCCGTCCTCCGCCGCCCAGTCGGCCGGTATGTCGCCGGCCAGCCGGAACCAGGTCGTACCCCACGGCCGGCCCCAGGCGTGGCCCGATGAGCATGGCGCGTACGGCGCGGCGTACGCGGTGGCGAAGTCAACCGGCTCCCCGGGTGCATCCCAGGACGTCACGAGCAACGGCTGCTGCCGCCGATAGACCGCCGGGCGCAGCCGCTCGGTCACAAACCGGGCCACTCGCCGTTCGACCCGCGCCACGTCGTCGTGCACCGGAACCTCCGCCTGCTCGTGTCGGTCAGGCTTCGAGGTTAACCGCCCGCCCGCTGAGGGAGCGGACCCCCAACTCGCCCTAGGCCAGGGCGGCGTTGACGGCAAGGACCAGCAGGTCCGCGCCGACGATGAAGCTCACGATCGCTGCCGCCTGCCGGTCGTCGTCCCGCCGGGGCAACCGGTAGAGCACCAACCCGAGAGCGACCACCACCAAGGCGGCAGCTCCGAGCACCCATTGCACCGTGCCCACCTCAGGTCTCGCCAGACGGGGTATCAGCGGCGCGCTGTCGACATCGGGTTCGTCGTCGCGAGTCTCCCGATCGTCGGTTCCCCGAGCCGGGCATCCCGGCACGACTCATCCGTCTGACTTCCATGGCAGGCGCTCCCCCGAGGCTGCAAACGTGTCCGCCCCCTGGCTTAGTTGAGGCGTGAACAAAATCGTAGCCCGGCTGGCTACGGGACATAACCCCTCTGGGCGTCAGAACTACTTACAAGTGGATCTCGATCATTTCCACGCGAGATTTCAACCGCATAAGGGATCTGAGCCGTCGGAGCGACGCGCCGTTGATCTTTCGAACCGCGACCTGATTGTTGTTCGGCCGGCTCGCGTTGTTGATCTTGAACCAGACCTCGAAGGTCAGCGGTTTCTAACCAACGACGCGCAGGACTCCAAGCTGTCACTGCTGGTAACAGGAAGACCCAGGAGTTACTGCGAGACCACTGGTCAAGCGGACACGCCGGAGTGGCGGATCGTCCTTTGGTCAGGACGCCGCGAGGCGGCCGGAGGGCAGGTACCGCACCTTGAGTACGCCGTGGATCGCGGCGATGGCCTCGATCACCGGCGGCGGCACGTCGCTGTCCACGTCGACCACCGTGTAGGCCAGGTCGCCGCGGGACTTGTTGGTCATGGTCGCGATGTTCAGTCCGGCCGCGGCCATCTCGTGGGAGATGCCGCCCACCATGTTGGGCACGTTCGCGTTGGCGATCGCCACCCGCCACGGCGACTCCCGCGGCAGCACGACGTTGGGGAAGTTGACCGCGTTGACGATAGTCCCGTCGACCAGGTAGTCGCGGACCTGCTCGGCCACCATCACCGCGCAGTTCTCCTCTGCCTCCCGGGTCGAGGCGCCGAGGTGTGGCAGCACGATCACCCCGACGTGCCCGTTCAGAGTGGAGCTGGGGAAGTCGCAGACGTAGCGAGCCAGGTGACCAGCCTCCAGCGCCTCGAGGACCGCGGCCTCGTCGACCACGCCACCGCGGGAGAAGTTGAGCACCACGGCACCCGGCTTCATCTGGGCCACTCCGCCAGCGTCGATCATGCCCCGGGTGGCCCCGACCAGCGGCACGTGCACGGTAACGAAATGGCTGTGCCGTAGCACCTCGCCCAGGGTGTGCGCCTTCTTCACGGTCGAGGGCAGGCTCCAGGCCGAGTCGACCGTGATCTCCGGGTCGTAACCGATGACGTGCATGCCCAGCTTGATCGCGGCGTCGGCGACCAGGCAGCCGATCTTGCCCAGGCCGATGACCCCGAGCGTGTGCCCGGACAGCTCGTAGCCCGCGTACGCCTTCTTGCCGCTCTCGATCCGGGCCTCCAGCTCCGGGTCGGCCACGTCCAGGGCGGACACGAAGCGCAGCGCGTCGTCGAGGTTGCGGGCGGCCAGCAGCATGCCGGCCAGCACCAGCTCCTTGACCGCGTTGGCGTTGGCCCCGGGCGCGTTGAACACCGGTACGCCCCGGCCGGACATTGCCACCACCGGGATGTTGTTGGTCCCCGTCCCGGCCCGGCCGATGGCCAGGACCGAGGCCGGGATCTCCGTACCGTGCAGGTCGGCCGAGCGGAGCAGGATGGCGTGCGGTTCCTCCACCTCAGCGGACACGACGAACTGGTCCCAGGGGAGCCGGCGAAGCCCGTTGGCGGAGATGTGGTTGAGGACCTTGACCCGGTACTTCTCGCTCATGCCCTGCCAGCCTCCCTGCACCGCATCCGGTCTCGGCTCCCGAGGACTCGGACCCTACCGCGCAGGTACTGCCTAGCTTGCCGGTCTCTCCTTGCGACCCCGGATGCCGGCCAGCTTGGGTTGCCCCCGTTCTCGGCCACTGGAGTTGATGAACGCGCCGAACCACTGGCCCGAGGTCGAGTGGTCGATCAGCATCGCCTTGACGAACTGCGTCGCCGGCACAGCCAGCAGCGCCCCCAGCACGCCGAGCAGGTACGCCCAGAAAATCAGCGAAAGGAAGGCTACGGTCGGGCTGATGCCGACCGCGTCTCCGGTGAAGCGCGGCTGGATCAGGGTCTGCACCACGACGTTGATCCCGACGTAGACCGCCAGGACGGCGATGGCCGGCCCGACACCGCCGTCCAGCAGGGCGATCAGAGCCGGCGGAATCAGCCCGATCAGGAAGCCGATGTTGGGGATGTAGTTGGTGACGAACGCCAGCACGCCCCAGGTGAACGCCAGAGGTACGCCGATGATCAACAGGGCGATCACGTCCAGTACGGCGACGATGAAACCGAAGACCGTGGTGACGATCCAATACCGACGGGTTCCGTCGGCGAAGTCCATCAGGCCATCCGCGATCCGGGGTCGGTACGACCGGATGATCTCGACGCGCTCACCGAAGCCGGCCGCGTCGAAGACAACGAAGAACACCAGTGCGGCGATCAGGGCGACGATGGACAGGCCGCTGGTGATCGACCTCAGCGCCGACTGCGCCACCCCGGCGAAGCTCGACAGGTTCACCGAGCTCACGGCGTCGCTGAGGGCCTGGGTGCTGATCCCGAAACCGGCCAGGATCTGCAGCGCCTGCTCATAGAGCCGGATGAACTGGGGCCCGTAGTCCGGCAGCCTGGTGCCCAGCCGAGTAAGCGACCAGACCACCGACCCGAGCACGAGGATGATCATTCCGTAGACGCTGAGCAAGCCGACCACGCTGGCCAGCCACTGTGGCACGTTCCGGCGGGCCAACCACGAGCTCAGCGGATGCACGGTGATCACGATGGTCAGCACCAGGAAGAACGGCCCGACGATGTCCGCGGCCTGCCGTAGCCCGGCGGCGACCACGACGATGCCGGCCACCACCAGCACCCCGAACAGCGGCGGGGGCAGGTTGGCGTCGCCGCCCTGCTCCGGCCGCTTGGGCGCGTCCACCAGGTCCGAGTCCGGGCCGGGTGGGTCGGGTTCGGCCAGCGGCTCGCCGGTCACCGGGTCGAGGCGCTCGTCCTTGGCCGGGTCCCGGCGTCGGCGCGGCTCAGCGTCGGGCCGCCCGTCCGGGCCAGACTCGGGGCCTTCGGGCGACGTTGCGTCCGTGACCTCGTCGGCGTTCTTGGGCGTACGGGCGGGCATAGGCGGTGCGTCCCTCGGGGAGTCGGCGGCCGGTCCGGACCCGACCGGTGCAGATCACAGTCTGTCAGGTCGGCGCTGTCCAGCGGGCCATGGGCGGTGGCTCAAACCCTCGGTACCCTGACCCGACCAGGCCAAACACCGACTCAGCGCGCCGCTTGACAGAGCGCGCGATGCGCGTTCTGCTGATCAAGAAGACCATTCCGTGGCTGATCGGGGCAGACCATGGCGAGCGCGGGCACCGCTGTCAAGGCGCTGCTGGTCGTTGCCGTCGTCGTGATCATCGCCGCCGGGCAGGAGGAGGAGTCGGTGCCCCGGACGCCGAACCTGCATCCGAGCCGCGGCGTCGTTCTGGAGCCCAGCCCCACCTCATCGACCAACATCCCTGGTGGGACGCTGGCCGCCTGCACCGGGGAGCTGATCGCCACCGAGACGGCGTCGGTGGGTGAACGCGGCGGGCTGACCCTGCAGGTCTTCCACTCCGACCGCGACGGCGGCCGCAGCTGCGCGGTGGTCACCAAGACCGGCGGCTCCCGCGAGCAGCGGGGCGAGCTCTCGGTCACGCTGCAGCTCCACAACTACGACGGGCAGCGGTGGCCGCGGTACGCCGTTCATCGCCATCGCGGCCGGGCCGTCCGGTCGGACGCGATCTACCTCGACGACACGAACAGTCGGTGCATACGCGCCTGGGCCCGCTTCGACCCCGACCGGGCCCGGGCGGTCACGCTCACCGCCGACAAGCTGGGCTGCCGCTGGCGGTCGCCCCTCTCGCGTTCCCGTACGCCGCCGTAGCCCGGAGGCTGCTCACGTTCGCATCTCTCTCTCGCGGTTTCGCACGTATACGTGCGAACTCGGCGCCTTACCTATGAAGTTTCGCGGGTCCAGTGCCAGTTTCCCGGGTGTACCCGCGAAACTGCGGGACCGCCGTGGGCGGTGAGCAACGCCGGCCGCGAGGCGGGCGGAGACGGCGGGTGAGGAGGGCGTCCGCGTGGGTGAGGAGGACCTCGGCGACTCAGCGGCCGCTACCCGCGTACACCACCGCGGACTCGGCCGCGTCCAAGCCGAACGCGGTGTGCGCCGCCACCACGGCCCGGTCCACGTCGTCCTGGTCGACCACCACCGAGATGCGGATCTCCGAGGTGGAGATCATCTCGATGTTCACCCCGGCGTCGGCGAGCGCGGAGAAGAACTTCGCCGTCACGCCGGGATGCGAACGCATCCCCACTCCGACCACCGAGACCTTGCCGATCTGGTCGTCGTAGAGCACGTCGGTGAAACCGACTTCGGCCTTCAGCGCGGCCAGGGTCTCCATCGCCGCCCGGCCGTCGGTCTTGGGCAGGGTGAAGGAGATGTCGGTCCGCGAGGTCTCCACCGCCGACACGTTCTGCACGATCATGTCGATGTTGATCTCGGTCTCGGCCACCGCGGTGAAGATCCGCGCCGCCTCCCCCACCCGGTCGGGCACGCCGACGATGGTGATCTTGGCCTCGCTGCGGTCGTGAGCGACGCCCGAGATGATCGCCTGTTCCATCGCGCTGTCTTCCTCCAGTTCCTGCACCCAGGTGCCGTCGCGGTCGGAGAACGATGAGCGCACATGTACGCGGACGTTCTCGCGCCGCGCGTACTCCACGCAGCGCAGATGCAGGATCTTGGCGCCGCAGGCGGCCATCTCCAACATCTCCTCGTAGCTGATGTTCGGGATGCGCCGGGCGCTGGGCACGATCCGCGGGTCGGCGGTGAAGACCCCGTCGACGTCGGTGTAGATCTCGCAGTGGTCGGCTCCGAGCGACGCGGCCAGGGCCACAGCGGTGGTGTCAGAGGCACCGCGGCCCAGCGTGGTCACGTCCTTGCTGTCCTGGGCAACGCCCTGGAAGCCGGCAACGATGACGATGTCGTCCTGGTCGAGCGCCTTGGTGATCCGGCCGGGGGTGATGTCGATGATCCGGGCGTTGCCGTGGGTGCCGGTGGTGATGATCCCGGCCTGCGACCCGGTCAGCGAGCGAGCGTGCATCCCCTGGTCGTGGATGGCCATGGCCAGCAGCGCCGCGCTCATCCGTTCACCTGCGGTCAGCAGCATATCCAGCTCGCGGGGCGGCGGCAGCGGCGAGACCTGCAGCGCGAGGTCCATCAGCTCGTCGGTGGTGTCCCCCATCGCCGAGATGACGACCACCACATCGTGACCCTGGGCCTTGGTGGCGACGATCCGCTTGGCGACGCGCTTGATGCTGTTGGCATCGGCCACCGACGACCCGCCGTACTTCTGGACTACGCGGCCCACGCCGTCTCCCGCTGCACGTCTCGACCCCTGTTCCTCGGCCACCTCACTGTAGTTGGAGTCACGAGTACGGCCGGGGGTGTCCAGCCGACCGCAACACCCGATGGAATACTGCATAGATGGCCGAGTTCAAGCCTCTCCGCATCGGGGACGACGAGCGGAACAAGGCCGTCGAGCTGCTCAGCGAGCACCTGACCCACGGCCGGCTGACCCAGACGGAGTTCAACGACCGGCTGAGCATCGCGCTGCAGGCCAAGACCCCCGAGGACATCGAGCAGCTGTTCGAAGACCTGCCCGGGCCGAACCCGGGCCGACCGGACGAGATGGAGACCATCGAGGAGCAGGAGCGGCGGCGAGCGGCCGAGCTGCTGGAGCAGGCCAAGACGGTGCGCCAGGTGCAGGCGCGGATCGACCCGAAGTGGCTCGCGGCACTCGGCGTGGCGACGGGTCTGGCGTGGACGGCGTGCCTGATCATCTACTTCTCGCTCTACCAGGACTGGAAGATCTTCATCGTGCCGCTCGCGCTGACCATCGCGCTGGTCAAGGTCAAGGGTTCGGTCCGCTGACCCGCGACGAGCTGCGCTGGGGCATCGTCGGGCCCGGCGGGATCGCCGCCTCGGTGCTACCCGACTTCGCCCACGTCCCCGCGGCGTCCGTGGTCGCGGTGGCCAGCCGGTCCGCTGAGCGGGCCATGGAGTTCGCTGACCGGTTCGGGATCGCCCGGGCGTACGGCTCGTACGCGGAGATCATGGCCGATGACGAGCTCGACGCCCTCTACATCGCCACACCGCACCCGCAGCACTACGAGATCGCGCTCGCCGGGATCGACGCGGGCAAGGCCTTGCTCGTGGAGAAGTCGTTCACGGCGACCGTGGCCGGGGCCGAGGAGATCATTGCCGCTGCGCGGGATCGCGGGGTGTTCGTGATGGAGGCGATGTGGACTCGTTTCCAGCCGGCGATCGTGACCGCCCGGCGGTTGGTGGACGAAGGAGCGATCGGCGAGGTCCGCCAGGTGCAGGCCGACCTGGGAGTGGACCGGGCGTACGACCCGAGGCACCGGCTCTTCGACCCGGCCCGGGGTGGCGGCGCAATGCTCGATCTTGGGGTGTACCCGATCTCGTTCGCGCACTACTTCCTCGGTCAGCCGGCCTCGATCGACGTCGTCGGCTCGCTGACCCCCACCGGTGTGGACTACGAGGCGGGGGTGCTGCTCGGCTACCCGGACGGACGGTCGGCGTCGATCCTGATCTCACTGCGGAACCCGACCCCCGGCGCGGCCGGGATCTTCGGCACCGGCGGCTGGATCGAGGTGCCGCCGCGGTTCCACCACCCGAATCACCTCGTGCTGCACCGGACCGGTCACGACCCCGAGATCATCGAGCGGCCGCCGCTCGGCCGCGGCTACTCCCATGAGCTGCTCGAGGTCACCCAGTGCGTCCAGGCCGGGCGGACCGAGAGCGCCGTGATGCCGCTGGACGACACCCTGGCCGTGCAGCGGACCCTGAACGACGCCTGCGAGCAGCTCGGCGTCTTCCACGCCGAGGCGGTCTCGGTTCTCTGAGGCGCCGGTCGTCCCCGTCGAGGGATCTCTATCCGCGTCTACGGTGAGCGCTAGAGAGGCCAATAGGGTCAGATAACACCCTCGAGCAGCCGCCGCGTCGACACGTCGAGCGTTGTCTACGGAAATCTACGGTTGTCGCTAGACGGATTGATACGGTCCGAGACATGGACCCGGTGCGGAACCCGTACGCCCCTGGCGCCGGTCAGCGACCGCCCGAGCTGGCCGGTCGGGACGCGGAGCTGAAGGCTTTCGATGTAGCCCTGGAGCGGGTGGAGCGCGGTCGGCCGGAGCGCAGCCTGGTGTTGACCGGACTGCGCGGAGTCGGCAAGACCGTGCTGCTGAACGCGCTGCGCTCGCAGGCCATGGACCGGCTGTGGGGCACCGGCAAGGTGGAGGCCCGACCGGACACCAGCCTGCGTCGACCACTGACCAGCGCCCTCCACGCCGCCGTACGTGAGCTGTCGGTCCGGCACCGGGCTCCCGACCGGGTAACTGAGGTGCTGGCGGTACTCAAGGCGTTCGGCCTGCGCACCAACCCCCGCGGCGGCAAGCTCGTGGACCGCTGGACACCGGCGATCGACGGCATGCCCGCAGTCGGCCGGGCCGACTCGGGCGACATCGAGATCGACCTGCTGGAGCTGCTCAGCGACGTGGCCGACCTGGCTACCGAGGTGTCCGCGGGGGTGGCCGTCTTCATCGACGAGATGCAGGACCTCACACCGGAGGACGTGTCGGCGCTCTGCGCGGCCTGCCACGAGCTGTCCCAGACCGGCAAGCCGCTGATGCTGGTCGGCGCCGGGCTGCCGCATCTGCCGAGTGTCCTGTCTGCTTCGAAGTCCTACTCCGAGCGGCTCTTCCGCTACATCCGCATCGACCGGCTCGACCCGGCGGGCGTCCAGCGGGCGCTGCTGGCTCCGGCCGAGCGGGAGGGCGCAACCTGGGCCGAGGACGCCTTGGCCGCGATGGGCACGACGTCGGGCGGGTACCCGTACTTCGTTCAGGCGTACGGAAAGGCGGCCTGGGATCAAGCCCCGGGCTCCCCCATCACCGCGGCCGACGTCGCCGTGGCCGCGCCGGAGGCCGAGGCGGAGCTGGCCGTCGGGTTCTTCGGGTCGCGCTACGAGCGGGCCACGCCGGCCGAGCGGGAGTACCTGCGGGCCATGGCCGGACTGACCAGCGAGCTCGCCCCGGACGCGGCAGTTTCGACGACGGACGTGGCGACGGTGCTGGGCCGCAAGCCGTCGTCCCTCTCCCCCGCCCGGGACGCCCTGATGAAGAAGGGGCTGGTCTACTCCGCCGAGCGCGGCACCCTGGCCTTCACCGTGCCCCACTTCGGCCGTTGGCTGCGCTCCTCGCTCACGTAGCGACCGGGGTGGAGCGGCCGGGCGGGCTAGGCAAACCTGCAACGTCAGTTCGTCGTGGGGGCCAGCCGACTGCCAGGCTGGGTTTCACACACCTT
>DASQUF010000409.1:0-3091 GCA_035641435.1 Propionibacteriaceae bacterium
CACCCTCCGGGCCCTGCTTGCAGCGTTTCCGTCGGCTCACGACATCGAGGTCACCCCCACGCGTCTCGAGGACGCCTTCCTCGCTCTCACCGCTACGGAGGTCTGATGACTGCCATGGACGTTCGACCGGCTAAGGCCACCCCCGCAAAGGCTGTCTCATCCAAGCGAGGGGGACGACCCCCTCGTACTCCCGCAAAAGCTGGAATGGCCCTGCACTACACGCTGCACAGCACGCTCTTGACCGCGAAGCAGTTCAGCTTTCTGATCTTCTCCGTCGCGCTGCCGGTGATCCTGTACGTGATCTTCACCCAGATGTATGGCGACGCGGGCGGGCCCGACGGGATCAACCGGGCCGCGATGATCATGGTCTCAATGGCCGCGTACGGGTCGCTGGGCGCGGCGATGGGCGGTGGCGCCCAGCTGGCGCTGGAACGGCGGTCGGGCTGGTTCCGCCAGCTGAACATCACTGCTCTGCCGTCGCAGACCTTCCTGCTGGCCAAGTCGGCGGTGATCATGCTGGTGGTGCTGCCGGCCTTGATCCTGGTCTTCGTGGCCGGCTTCGTGGTCGGCGGCGTGCGGGCGCCCGCAACCGCATGGCTGGCCTGCCTGGCCCTGATGTGGCTGGCTCTGCTGCCGATGACCATCCTCGGCGTGGCGATCGGCGTCTGGGCCGGCGCGGACGCCGTGCCTGGGGTGACCACCGTGGCGCTGCTCACGCTGTCTGCACTCGGCGGCCTGTGGTTCCCGGTGCAGATCATGCCTGACGTCATGCAGACCATCGCCAAGACGTTGCCGTCGTACTGGCTGGCCGAGCTGGGACGCTGGCCGTTCCTGCCGGGCACCGGCTTCCCGTGGACCGGAATCGCGGTACTGCTGGGCTGGTCGATCGGACTGACCGTGCTCGGCGCCCTGGGTTATCGTCGAGCCACGGCGAACAGCACGCGGTGACCTCGCCGCGGGCCGGGAGGGATCGGATGGCGTCGTCGGCGGTCACCCGGTTCTTCCACCCTGCGCCGTTCGACGCGTACGAGGATCCGCGGGCCGCGCCGGGCGCGTACAAAGGGCCCAGCGCGGCCGACCCGTGGACGCTGCGCCGGGGTCGGCAGAATTTGCTCTGGGCCTACCTGTGCGGGCTGGTCTTCCTGATCTTTCCCGCCGCGGACTTGATCGCCGACCAGCCGAGCCGGACCCTGTTGATCGTGCAGGGCACGGCGCTGGCGGCGATCGCCGTGGCCTACCTGCTGACGCCCTGGATGGCCGACACCGCGCTGCCCACTCGCTGGGCATACATCGCCGGCTTCGTCGGTCTGCTGGCCGCGACGAGCCTGGTCTGGGGCTGGGCTTCGACGAACTTCGGGGTCTACGTCGCGGTGATGATCGCTGCCCTGATCCCGTGGCGGCAGGCCCGGCTGGCCATCGCAGCCTGCGGGATGCTTTTGGTGATCATGGCCCCACTGTCGGGGCAGTGGACCTCGGCATACATCGCCCTGATCGCCGTCGGGGGGGCAATTGCCATGGGTGCGGGCTTGGAGGCGGGCCGGGTCGGCGCCAAGCTGTCTCGCGCCGAGAAGCAGGTCTCAAGGCTCGCCGTGGTGGCCGAGCGGGAGCGGATCAGCCGCGATCTGCACGACATCCTCGGCCACTCGCTGACCGCGATCTCGATCAAGTCCGAGCTGGCCGGCCGTCTGGTGGCCAGCGACCCTCCCGGCGCCCGGGCGCAGATGGCCGAGGTGGAGGGGATCGCCCGGCAGGCCCTGGCCGACGTTCGGGCGACAGCGTCGGGCATCCGCGAGGTGCGGGTGGCGACCGAGCTGGCCAGCGCGCGGTCGGTGTTGCTCGCCGCGGGCGTGGAGGCCCGGGTGCCGTCGGCCGTGCCACCGTTGCCCGAGGGCGTCAACGAACTGTTCGGCTATGTGATCCGCGAGGCGGTGACCAATGTGGTCCGGCATAGCGAGGCCAGCCACTGCACCATCGACGTCGGTGAGCACCACGTGTCGGTGGTCGACGACGGAGCCGGGTCCTCCCGCAAAGCAGCCGCCGGTGGTACTGGCCTGCGGGGACTGGCCGCGCGGGTCGAGGCGGCCGGCGGGCGGCTGGAGGTCGACATCAGTCCTGGCTCTGGCACCCGGGTGACGGCGAGGGTCGACCTGCCCGACCAGGCGGCCCGGGTGAACCGATGATCACGGTGCTGCTGGCCGACGACCAGGCGCTCGTCCGCCAGGCCCTGGCGGCGCTGCTGGCGCTGGAGCCCGACATCGAGATCGTCGGCCAGGCCGCGGACGCCGACGCGGCCGTCGCGCTCGCCGCGGAGCGGCAGCCCGACGTGGTGTTGATGGATGTGCAGATGCCGTCCACCGCCGGCTCCAGCGAGGACGGCATCACCGCCACCGCCAGGATCAGGGTGGCCGCTCCGGCGTCCCGGGTGATCATCGTGACTACCTTCGGCCGGCCGGGTTACCTGCGGCGGGCGATGGAGGCCGGCGCGGTGGGGTTCATGGTCAAGGACGCCCCGGCCGAAAAGTTGATCGAGGCCATCCGGCGGGTGCACCGCGGGCTGCGGGTGGTCGATCCGACGCTGGCCGCCGCGAGCTTGAGCATCGGATCCTCACCGCTGACCGAACGTGAAGCGGAGGTGCTGGCCGCGGCCGCGCGGGGTGGGTCGACCGGTGCGATCGCGGCTGAGGTCTTCCTCTCCGAGGGGACCGTGCGCAATCACCTGTCCGCAGCGATAGGGAAGCTGGGCGCCGCCAACCGAGCCGAGGCCGTCCGAATCGCGACCGAGAACGGCTGGCTCGGCTAGCACAGCCGAGGCTGGACTCCGGACGAGGGGCAGAAGCGAGTCGTAGACCTGCTGAAGCTCGCCACGGCTGACCACGACCGAAAAGCTTCGCTCGCCTAAGGCACCTTAGGTACCTCTGACGCCCGTCGGCAGCCAAAAGTGACAAACGTCAAGCCAAAGATCAGCTATCTGTCCCATGTGCCGGGGCGGGCTTAGACCGAGTCTAGAAACATGACAAACGACTACATGTTCTCGATCATCGCCGAACAGCGTCGGAAGGAATTCGCGGCCGAGGCCGCCAACGACCGGCTC
>DASQUF010000410.1:0-4404 GCA_035641435.1 Propionibacteriaceae bacterium
CGTGAACCTGCTCGAAATCGAACTGCTCACGATCGAAATTCGGCTGCTGATCGCATCGGTCGACAACCCGCGCCATCGACAGCGACTGGTGCGAGCACGACCCCAGCCTGCGCTCACACCAGCAGGACCTGGCCGAGGAGAATCGACGGCTGCGCCAGCGGATAATCAGCCCGCCGCTGGGTGTGTCGACCGCTCCGGTCAGGGGTACGCCATCGCCGTGGTTGGCCGAGACGACGGCCCCGAGGAAGGGGCAGCGATCACCCGAGATGAGGCTCAGGAGTGGTTCACCCAGTTCCTGCTGCGCCGGGTCCGCCGCGATGACTACCCGAGCACGACACAGCTCGATCTCATCGAGAAGTCGATTCCACGCGAGCTGCTCGACGAGTACCTGCGGGTACTCGTCGACAAGGTCGCCCACGACAGGTATCCGAGCATCCCCCTGCTCTACCGGATCCAGCACCTGATCAAGCACCTGCCGCACTCCGGATACGAACACCGGCCGTACCGTGCCGAACGCGAGGACACCGAACACAACCGGACGACAGCAACCGAGCCCGACGAGAAGACCGGCGCAGCGGCGTCGACCCGAGCGGATGAGGAAAAGTCCCGATAGGAGCCGGGGCCACCCACGGCGTGATCGTGTCTGCCGACGCCGAGGTGGTTCACCCCACCACCTGTCGCATCAGGCACCGAAGGTGCTGCCGTGGCGTACTCCGCCCACAACAGGACATGCACGACGCCTTGCGCGTATCTCGCCCGTTGGACCGGGCCCCAGAGCACAGCCTCGGCCGCAGCACGTTCCTGAACCGCGGAGCGACGGTCCCCGCGGAGCGACGGTCACCGCGGAGCGACGGTCACCGCGGAGCGACGGTCACCGCGGAGCGACGGTCACCGCGGAGCGACGGTCACCGCGGAGCGACGGTCACCTTGGCCCCGCACACCCTCGCTGGACTTGTCACGACGACCCCGCCCGGCCGCTCCGCTGCCAACCTGACCCCCGACCAGCTGCCCCCAAGGTCGGCCGGATCACCGTGCAGCCAGGCTGCGGTCGTCGGCACACACCAAGCCGCTCGGGGGCAGTGGCCCCCAGCTGTCAACGGATCCTGAAAATTGATCCCTCTGGGTTCCCGGAATTTTGACCCCTCGGGTGGTCGGTCAGTCCTGGTTGCTGCGGTTCTGCTTGGTCAGGAGCTCGCGTCGGGCGCGGGTGCGGTAGGAGTCGCCGGTGAGGGTCACGGGCGGAACGCAAAGCTGCAGCTGACCGTGCTTCTGGCTCCCGAGGAGCCGGTGGATGGGCTGTATCTGCATCCTCAGCACCGTCGCAGGCCTCGCCGGGCTGATGCTCTCAGGGGCATGGATGTCTAGTAATTACCGCCGCACCGTCCAGGGTTGTGCGCCGCACCTCTGGAAGAGACCCCGCAGCAGACGCGCGATGAAGCGAGATACTCGGACGGTGTTACTCGGCGTCGCGACACGCGCGGCGTCAAATAGTCGACACTTTCGGGTTCTGCTCGTAGCGTGCGTGGCGGAGGTGGGGTGGGTGAGCCAGGCCAGCCGGTTGCGGGCGTTGGAGGCCGAGGGGCTGCTGCATCCGCGGGCGGACGCGGTGACCGCGGCACTGTTTGCGCACGGCGGGTTTTTCCTGGCCGCGGACAAGGTGCAGGTCAAGTACGAGATGCTGCGCGCGCACCTGCTCGACGGGGTGTCGGTGACCGCGGCCGCGGCCGGGCACGGCTACTCCCGGGCCGGGTTCTACCTGGTGGCCGCGGCGTTCGAGCAGGCCGGGATGAGCGGGCTGCTCGACGAGAAACGCGGCCGGCGGGGCCCGGTCAAGCTCACCGCGCCGATCGTGGAGTTCTTGCAGTCCGCGCCGGCGGCCCGGTCCGGGGCCGAGCTTGCCGCCGAGGTCACCGATCGGTTCGGGGTGGACCTGCACCGGCGCACCGTGGAACGGGCCCGTCGGCGGTGAGGGCGCCCGCGCCAGCCCCGCCCGGTCGCCGGTTCTGGCCGGCCGGTGAGGCAGCGCAGGCCGACTACGAGGCGTTGCGGGCGCATGTGCTGGCCACCGGCGCCCCGCCCGACAGCCTGGCCGCGGCCCGGTTTGATCGCCGCGGCGTGGCGGGGCTGATCGCCTGGCCGGCGGCTGAGCCGGTCTTCGACGCCGCGGTGCTGGGTGCGGCGCGTCCGCCGTGGAGCCCGCACGCCGATCCGCGCCTGGACGCGTTGGCGGCCGGGTTCGCCCTGCTCCTGGGCACGGTGGTCGACACCACTGTCGACACCACCGAGGGTGCCGCCGCGCCGCCCTCTTCCGCCTTCATGATCAAGGAGTTGCCCGGATGAGAGTCGCGCTCTATGCACGGGTGTCCACCGAGAGCCAGCAGGCCCGGGGCACCATCGGTTCCCAGCTCGCGGTGCTGCGCGAACGGGTCGGCCTCGAGGGCGACGAACCGGTCGCCGAGTTCCGCGACGACGGCCACTCCGGGGCCCGGCTGGACCGGCCCGGGCTCGACGCGCTGCGCGACGCCGCGGAGGCCGGGCTGATCGAGCGGGTGTGGTGCCTGTCCCCGGACCGGCTCGCCCGGGTCTACGCCTACCAGGTGATCGTGCTCGACGAGTTGGCCCGCCACGGGGTCAGCGTGCGGTTCACCGACGCCCCACCGATCGATGACGACCCGCAGGCCAAGCTGCTCACTCAGGTCCAGGGCGTGATCGCCGAGTACGAGCGGGCGAAGATCGCCGAGCGGTACCGGCGCGGGAAGCTGTTCCGCTCCCGCAGCGGGGAGGTGCTGGCCTGGCGCACGCCCTACGGCTACCGCCGCCACCCCCGCGACGCACACGGCCCGGCTCGGCTGGTGGTCTTCGAGCCCGAGGCTGCCGTGGTCCGCCGGATCTTTGACGACTCCGCCCACGGCGGGCACTCCCTGCGGGAGATCATCCGGCGGCTGGCCGCCGACGGCGTGCCGTCCCCCACCGGATCCCGCGGGATCTGGGGCACCTCGACGCTGTCGCGGCTGCTGCGCAATGAGGCCTACGTCGGGCGGGTGTACTTCAACCGCACCGAGGCCGTCCCCGACCCGCGCCCCGGGCGGCGCAGCAAGCAGGTTCCCCGCCCCCGCGAGGACTGGATCACCATCGCGGTGCCCGCCATCGTCGATGATCAGACCTTCGAGGCGGCCGGGCGGGTCAGCCGCGACAACAGCCAGTGGAGCCCGCGCCGGGCCGAACCCGGGCAATGGCTGCTCCGCGGCCTGGTCAAGTGCGGGGTCTGCCAGGTCGGCACCAACTGCCACAAGATGCGCGGCCGCAACGGCACCTGGCACCGCTACTACTACTGCCGCAACCACGACCCGATCAAGGCCGGCGGCACTGACCGGCGCTGCACCGAACGCAACATCCGCTCCGACACCCTCGACACGTTCGTGTTCGACCAGGTCCGCGCCGCGCTGCTGCGCCCCGAGGTGCTCACCGCCGGCGAGCAGGCGCTCGCGTTGCGCGCCCCCGCCCCCGACGACGAACTGCTCGGCGCCGAGCTGGCCCGCCTGGACCGCAAGCTCGACGCCACCGACGCCGAACGCCGCCGCCTCATCGACCTCTACCAGGCCGGGCTGCTCGAGCTACCCGAGCTGCAACGCCGCGCCAGCGAGGTCGAGCACCGCCGTCACGACCTCGCACTACGCCGCGACGCCCTCACCACCCAACGCCGGGAGCTCACCCGCGACAACCAGCTCCGCCGCCGCGTCCGCGACTTCGCCACCCGCGTCCTGGCCGTGATCGACACCCTCGACTTCGACCAGAAACAGACCCTGCTCCGGCTCGTCGTCGACGACGTCCACGTCACCGGCTGGCACGTCCAGATCCGGCTACGGATCCCCCTGGATGACGGCCCCGACGGTCAGCCGCGACCGCCGAACCCCGACCCGGGTCCCGACCGGCCCGGCCCGGTGTCAACCCAAGACCGTTTGCGTTCCCTTGGTAGTCACCCAAGGTGACAGCTACCGGCTCGCGCAAGCCACTGCCGGCAAAGGGTGACGGCCTTGACCTGACCCCGAACAACCCGAGGCGGGGAACTAACTGGCCGCCGTCGGGGAGAACTATCTGGCCACCAGCGGGGAGAACTCCTGGCCGCCAGCGGGGAGAACGAACTGGCCATTGACAGCGGTCGGGCCGCTGGTCCCACAGACGACCTGCCAGAGGGTGAAGGTCCTGACCGGGGTGTGCAGCGCGCTGGCCACGGGGTTCAACAAGCTGCGCACGACCGCGATGAAACCGAGCAAGCGCGAGGGCCTTGGCCGGGCCGTAACGGGCGAACAACTCCTCGTCGCGCCGCATGCCGCCGGCGATCTTCGGCCGCGGCCCGGCTCCTGTCGGCGCACGCCGCCCGATCACCAGCTCTCTCGCCGGCGG
>DASQUF010000411.1:0-7682 GCA_035641435.1 Propionibacteriaceae bacterium
GCCGGCCGTCGGTGCCGTCGCCGTCGTGCTGGCCGGCGCGAAGCTGGCCAAGCAGGTCGCCCTGGTCGCCGCCGTCGCGACCGCGGTGGTCGCCGTCGTGGTGGCGCTCCGGTTCTCCCCGGGAGCGGGGCAGCAGTTCGCCGAGCAGGTGGCCTGGATCCGACCGCTGGGCGCGTACTACGCCCTCGGTCTGGACGGGATCGGGCTGACTCTGGTGCTGCTGGTGGTGATCGTCACCCCGGTGGTGATCGTGGCCAGCTGGCGGGACTTCGACAAGGTGAACATGCGCGCCGAACCGGTCGAAGCGGTCCCTTCGACAGGCTCAGGACTGCGCCTTCGACAAGCTCAGGGCACCCTTCGACAGGCTCAGGACGGCGCACTGCCGCCCAAGTACGACTCGCGGGTGTTCTTCGCCCTGGTGCTCGCGGTGGAGACCTGCGCGCTCTTCTTGTTCCTGGCTACCGACGTCTTCCTGTTCTACGTGTTCTTCGAGGTCATCCTGATCCCGATGTACTTCCTGATCGGCGGCTTCGGACCCGGGCCGCGCCGGACGTACGCGGCGGCCAAGTTCCTGATCTTCGGGCTGCTCGGCGGGTTCGTGATGCTGGCCTCGGTGATCGGGCTGTACGTGCAGTCGGCCGCGGCGGGGGAGCCCAGCTACCTGCTCAGCACGCTGAGCGCCCTGGACTTCGGCACCGGGACCGAGCGCTGGCTGTTCCTCGGCTTCATGTTCGCCTTCGCGATCAAGGCCCCGCTGGTGCCGCTGCACACCTGGCTGCCCGACGCGGCTGAGGAGTCCAGCCCCGGCGGCGCCACCATGATGGTCGGGGTGATGGACAAGATCGGCACCTTCGGCATGATCCGGTTCTGCCTCGGGCTGTTCCCCGAGGCGAGCCTGTGGGCCACCCCGGTGGTCATCGTGCTGGCCGTGATCTCCATCCTGTACGGGGCGATGCTGGCCATCGGCAGCCGGGACATCATGCGCTTCGTCGCGTACACCTCGATCAGCCACTTCGGCTTCATCGTGCTCGGCATCTTCGCCTTCACCACTCAAAGCCTGGTCGGGTCGACGCTCTACATGCTCAACCACGGGCTGTCCACAGCCGCGCTGTTCATCGCGGCCGGGTACCTGATCAAGCGCGGCCGGTCGCGCAGCATCACCGACTACTCCGGGGTGCAGAAGGCGGCCCCGGTGCTGGCCGGGCTGATGCTGTTCGCCGGCCTGTCCACCCTCTCCCTGCCGGGGCTGTCCAGCTTCGTCTCGGAGTTCATGGTGCTGGCCGGCACGTTCAGCCGGTTCCCGGCGTACGCGGCGGTGTCGACGCTGGCCATCGTGCTGGCCGCGCTCTACATCCTGATCATGTACCAGCGCACCATGACCGGGCCGCTGGGACCGTCGGTGCAACAGATCCGCGACGTCACCCGTCGGGAGCGGGTGGCGATGGCGCCGCTGGTGCTGCTGATCCTGGTGCTCGGCGTGTTCCCGAAGCCGATGCTCGACGTGATCGAGCCGACCGTGGTGGCCAGCATGGCCGACATCGGGGTGAGCGACCCGCCGCCCCGGGTGAGCGCGGAGGGAGGGCGCTGATGGAGGCGCCGGTCATCGAGTACGGACTGCTGGTCCCGGTCTTCGTCATCTTCGGGGCTGCCTGCGTCGGCGTGCTGATCGAGGCCGTGGTGCCGCGGGCCTCCCGGCGTACGGTACAGCTGTTCGTCACCGTGCTGTCGATCCTGATCGCGCTGGCGGCCACGGTGCTCAACTGGTCCACCGGCAACGAGGCACTGGCCGCCGTCGACTCGCTGGCGCTGGACGGGCCGACCTACTTCATCTGGACGATCCTGCTGGTCTTCGGCGGGGTGTCGTTCCTGCTGTTCGCCGAGCGAAAGCTCGACGTCAGCCCATTCGCCCCGTCGGCGGCCGCCGTGCCCGGTACGCCGGCCGAGCGGGAGGCGATCTCGCTGCAGGCCGAGCACACCGAGGTCTTCCCGCTGGCCCTGTTCGCGCTGTCGGGGATGATGCTGTTCCCGGCCTCCAACGACCTGATCACCATGTTCGTGGCCCTGGAGATCCTGTCACTGCCGCTCTACCTGCTCTGCGGGCTGGCCCGGCGGCGCCGGCTGCTGTCGCAGGAGGCGGCGCTGAAGTACTTCCTCCTCGGCGCACTGTCGTCGGCGTTCTTCCTCTACGGGGCGGCGCTGCTCTACGGCTACAGCGGTTCGTTCACCTTCAGTGAGATCGATCTCGCGCTGCGGACCAGCCAGCAGAGCCTGACCCTGCTGCTGGCCGGCATGGGGCTGCTGGGGATCGGGCTACTGTTCAAGTTCGGCGCCGTGCCGTTCCACTCCTGGACCCCCGACGTCTACACCGGGGCGCCGACCGCGGTCACGGCCTTCATGGCCGCGTGCACCAAGATCGCGGCGATCGGGGCGCTGCTCCGGGTGTTCTACGTCGGCCTCGGCGCCGACCGCTGGGACTGGCAGCCGGTGATGGCGATCGTCGCGGTGGCCACCATGGCCGTCGGCTCGGTGCTGGCGATCACCCAGACCGACGTCAAGCGGATGCTGGCGTACTCCTCGATCGCCCACGCGGGGTTCATCCTGACGGCGTTCGTCGGGGCGTCGCAGGCGATCAGCGGCAGCAGGAACGGAGGACTGACCAGCGTCTCGTCGGTGATGTTCTACCTGGTGGCGTACGGTGCGGCGACGGTCGGAGCCTTCGCCCTGGTGACCATGGTCCGCGACACCACCGGCGAGGCGACGCTGCTGAGCAGCTGGGTCGGGTTGGGCCGGCGCTCGCCACTGGCCGCCGCGGTCTTCGCGCTGTTCATGCTCAGCTTCGCCGGGATCCCGCTGACCAGCGGCTTCATCGGGAAGTGGGCGGTGTTCGCGGCCGCCTGGAGCGGCGGTCAGCAGTGGCTGGTCGTGGTCGCGGTGGTGATCAGCGTGATCGCGGCGTTCTTCTACATCCGGGTGATCGTGCTGATGTTCTTCTCCGAAGCAAATGAGACACCGGCGCAGGTGGTCCGGCCGGGCTGGACCACGCTGGCCGTGGTCGGGGTCGGCGCGCTGGCCACCGTGGCGTTCGGCATCATCCCCGGCCCGCTGCTCGACCTGGCCCAGCAGGCCAGCGAGTTCATCCGGTAGCTGGCCCCATGACCCACTCGCTGCCGCGAATCGGCACCCTCTTCTTCGGTCGGCACCGCCGTCGAGCGGTGCCGATCGAACGAGCCGGTGCAGATCCTGGCGAGGCCTCGCGATGACGGAAGCGCATACGGTGAAGGGCATGGCCGCCGACCACGCCCTGGACGGCGTACGTGATCAACTGGAGCAGATCGAGGCGGCGCTGCTGCGGGCCGCGGAGGCCGACTCCCCAATGGTCACCGAGGCGGCCCAGCACATCATCGCCGCCGGCGGCAAGCGGTTCCGTCCGCTGCTGGTGGTGCTCGGGTCGCACATCGGCCCGTACGCCCACCCCGACGACGTGGTCAAGGCCGCGGTGGTGGTGGAGCTGACCCATGTGGGCAGCCTCTACCACGACGACGTGATGGACGAGGCCGAGCTGCGCCGCGGGTCGGACAGCGCGAACGCCCGCTGGGGCAACACGGTGGCCATCCTGGTCGGGGACCTGCTGTTCGCCCGCGCCTCGGACACCGTCGCCGAGCTGGGGCCGGAGTTCGTCCAGCTTCAGGCACGGACCTTCTCCCGGCTGGTCCAAGGCCAGATCGCCGAAACCGTAGGTCCCGCCGATGGTCAGGACGCGCTGGACCACTACCTTCAGGTGGTGGCCGACAAGACGGGCTCGCTGATCGCGACCTCGGCGCTGTTCGGGGCCAAGCTGTCCGGGGCGACGGGTGACGAGCAGGAGCTGCTGGCCGAGTTCGGCGAGCAGATCGGCGTGGTCTTCCAGCTCAGCGACGACATCATCGACATCACCAGCGACGTGACCGGCAAGACTCCGGGGACAGACCTCCGTGAGGGCATCCCCACCCTGCCGACGCTGCTGGCCCGCAGGTCCACCGACCCGAGCGACGCCCGGCTGCTGGAGCTGCTCGACTCCGACCTCCGCGACGACGACGCGCTCTCCGAGACGCTCGAGCTCCTCCGCGCCCACGGCAGCATCGACCAGGCCCGGGCCGAGGTCCGCCGCCGCGCCGAGCAGGCCCGCGCCCTGTTGGAGCCCCTCCCCGCCGGCCCCGCCCGCGACGCCCTCGAGGCTCTCTGCAGCACAGTGGTCACCCGCTCCGCCTGAGCTCCCTGGCTATCTCATCCGGCCGGATAATGTCGGGCCCGTTCCAGTCCATCCAGCAGGTCCCACACCGGCTGGGGCGCGTCGTCACCGGCGTTCAGCACGATCCGCTGGTGGGCGCCGGACACCGTGATCTCGATCGTGGTGGTCCCGCCGTCGTCCACATACGCCGACTCGAGTCGATTAGGCACGGGGAGCCCAGCCACCTCCTGGGCGAGCTTGCTCACCTCCTCGTGCGCGCCGTCCGGCAGCTCCCGCTCAGCCTCCACGGCGCCGTGGTTCGTGACGGTCATTCTCTTACTTCGCACGCGGGTGACCTTGTCATCGCCAAAGACCCCGCCGACCTTGCGCACCGTGACCTCGAGGTCGGCGGCATTCTTCGCCTTCCGTCGTTGCGCCATCACGCGTCCTGCGGCATCCGGGCGTCGAAGGCGGCATCGATCTCGCGGCGGTGCCGGCCCCTACTGCGCTGAGGGAACAACACGGCGTCGGCCTGCTCCAGGGCCGCCCGCGCCGCGACATAGTCTGCTGCGGGGCTGAGGTAGTGCAGCGAATGGAAGGCGATCGCATCGGCAACCCCCGGACCCACTGCCCTTCTGAGGTCCCACAGCAGACACGACCAGGCCTCACCGACCTTGTACCGGTCGGTCAGGCTTTCCGAAGGTGACCGGGGGAGGCGGAGCCCGGGCCGGTCGCAGCGACGCGCACCCTCGGCCTGCTGGCGTACCCAGTCCCCGAATCGGGGATCGTCATAGAGACTCGCCTGGGCATAGTCGGCGAAGCCCTCATTCAGACCACGACCAATCGCCGACGTGAACGGGCCGAACCGGCTGATCCGATGCACGACCGCATGGGTGAACTCATGAACGCAGATATCCCCTGAGCGCGCCGCCGGAAATGCCCCGTCGTCCAACATGATGAGGTTGTGGTCGGGCTTGAAAAGACCGACGAAATCCCGCGCCCGCTGATCACGGACTCGGACGGTCAACGGGGTGAACGGCCGGTCGGTGAACAGATCGGGACCGATGATGTCCCCGAAGAACTCCGCCGCCGTCTGCATGTGATGGAACGCACAGACCTCGTCGAACGGCGCGTCGGTGGGATCCACTCGGAAGTCCCAGGTGGAGCGCGAGAGAGGGCTTCCGAGCGCCGGCTCGACCTTGAGCTGGGCGGTGCTCAGTGCGGCCTGTGGGGAGCTCAGCCCGCGCAACCGTACGCCCTGGGCCTCTGGGAACCGGCCCGGATTACCGCGGAACACCCGGCCCTCCGCGAAAACCACGGCGCACGCCACGTCCTGGGCGTACAACAGCGCCAGGTCACTCTCGCGGACGTACGCGCGGACATCGGCGACCGACTGCGGGTCCGAGAGCCGCACGTCGTACGCCCAGACGCCGGTGCCTTCCAGAGGGAAGATCACCGGCTGCACCGAGACGGCCGCAGTCTCCATCCCCAGCTGCTCCTGCGTCGCCTCGAGCACCGACTTTCGAGATCGCCGTCGCCGTGGCCCTGGGTCCCGGGCCGCGAGATCGGCCGTCGGTGTACCGACCAGGACGCTGGAGCGGTCCGACCGCACGGTCTTGTAGGTGGCTCCCACGACCGGCACACCTTTCAGCAGCTGCTGATGGATCTCCTGAGTGCCGGTACGGGAGGTCAGCCGGGACTGCACGCGCTCCGAGACATCAGAGCCTGCCGACAGCGCTTCTTCCAGCGGCGCGAAGGCACCCGCATCGGCGGCCGCACTTTCCAGAAAAAGCGTCGACTCATTCCGCGACCGCCACCGCTGCCGCGATTGCGACAGGCTCCGCGCCAGCACATTCGGTGAGGGCAGTCCTGGCATCCCTTTCACATCGGACAGGTCGCAGTTCACGATCGGAAAAGCGAGACCACCCGCAGCTGGGTCCGGCATCGCACACTCACCTCAAAATGTACTTCCGCGCGGTCCGGCGGCTCCCTGTTACCGTATCCACGCCGGTGCCCGCGGGCTAGAGGGAGAATTCGCATCATGTTGGTCGACCGGGCTTACGAAATTCGCCTTCTCGCGCATCCGAAAGCCCCCAACACCGTCCTGGCCATCCGGAAGTTCGTCGCCGACACGCTGGGTGAGGGCTGGCAGGTGCAGCGCCTCACCCCCAGGAGCCGCCTGGTGCTGATCCGCGGCCGCAGCGAGGCGCCCGTCGCCACCGATGCGTACGCCCGCCGAACCCACGAGGCCGCAGTCGCCCTGGCCGGAACCAGCCGCTTCCTCAAGGTGGAGGCCGACATTCCCGTCCGGGGCTACGCGGAGGAGGAGACTGCTGTCTCCGAGGCGGAGACTGGCGCATTCGCGCCGCCGCTTACCTGGGTGCACGACATTCTGCGCTGGGATGCGGCGCTGGCGGCCATGCCGGCCGGCGTACGCGGGGGGAGGGGGATGAGCATCGGGCACCCCGACACCGGCTACACCAAGCACCCGAACGTCGGCGCGGCCGGACTAGACCTCAACCTCGACCGGGACGTCGTGGACGGCGACAACGACGCCCTCGACGACCTTGTGCAGCACCCACTGTGGCCGCTGCCGTTCCCCGGCCACGGCACCGCCACCTCGAGTGTGATCGTGGGCCACGGTCCGGCGGATGTCGGCATCGTCGGCCTCGCCACCGAGGCCAAGCTCGTGCCCATCCGCGCGACCGAGAGCGTGGTGCAGGTCTTCGACTCCGACGTCGCCAAGGCCGTTGCCCACGCCCGGCTGGTCGGCTGTCACGTCATCTCGATGAGCCTGGGCGGCAAGGGCTTCTTCGGGCTCAAGGAGGAGATCCAGCGCGCGGTGGACGCCGGCATCATCGTGATGGCCGCCGCCGGGAACCACGTGCGGTTCGTGACTGCGCCGGCGAGCTACGACAACTGCCTGGCGGTCGCCGCCACCGGACCCGACGACAGTCTGTGGGACGGGTCGTCCCGCGGCCGGGCTGTTGATGTCGCAATGCCCGGATCGCAGGTCTACAACGCCCGCTACACCGACGCGAAGCAGCCGTTCGTCGGACCGGGCAACGGGACATCTTTTGCGGTCGCACACCTCGCTGCCGCCGCGGCCTTGTGGCTCGCCCACCACGGTCGGGACCGGTTGATCGCCAAGTACCGCGCGAGGAACATCCAGGCTGCGTTTCTCTCCGTACTCCGCTGGCCCGGGGTCTGTGTGGTGCCGCCGCACTGGGACTTCGACTGGGGAGTCGGCCGTGTCGACCTGGTCTCGCTGCTCGCCGCGCCACTGCCCAACCCGGGGGACCTCGACTCGGTCGCCGCCTTCGGCGACACGGTCAACGACGCGGCGAGCCGGATCGCGTACGCCATCAACGCCGACCCGGTCCTGGTTCGGATCCGGCTTGCGGCCATGCTCAAGGCGTCGGACCCGGACCAGCTGGCCGACCTGCTGGAGCGGCACGAGGGCGAGCTCGTCTAC
>DASQUF010000412.1:0-2486 GCA_035641435.1 Propionibacteriaceae bacterium
CACCCTCAACCACGACTTTGAAATCGCCGTGACACAGACCCGGTGGCGCTATTTCTCGCCAATGAGTCATGAGTGACGGCACGGGATCGCTCACCGGGCCGACCAGTCCCGCAGTCTAGATCCGTTTGATTGTCGCGAACCAGGCCGGTGCGCCGTCGTCGTGGTATCTCGTCTGAACCCGGTCCGGCTCGATGGTGATGACGTTCCATCCGGTGCTGACGTCGAACGCCGCTGTCAGCTCCTCCCGAGTGACGGGGTGCGGGCCCGTGTCCGGGCCGCCGTCACTGAAGCACAACAGGTGCAGAGTTCCACCGCGCTTGGTCACCGAGGCCAGACTCGCCACATACCTCGCTCGCTCGTCGCCGTCGAGGGTGTGGAACAGCCCGCAGTCCAGCACTGTCGCAAACCTGCGCCCCAAACGCTCCAGCAGGAACGCGTCAGCCGCAGCGAACTCAACCTCGATCCCACGGTCGTCGGCCTTCGCCCGGGCGATGGCCAGAGCCGTCTCAGCCACGTCAACGCCCAGAACCGACAATCCCAGCGAAGCGATGTGAAGAGCGTTCTCGCCGGTCCCGCAGCCCGCATCGAGCACCGCTCCGGCGAATCCGCCTTCGGATGCCACACGCACGATTGCTGGCTGCGGCTGGCCAATATCCCAAGGCGCAGGGCCGTCGTGGTACGACGCATCCCAGGGCAGTCCCGTCAGCCGTTCGTGACTGGTTGGGTGCCGACCACTGAACGGATCGTCAGCGAGGGTTCCTGATCGCTCCGACAACTTCGTCCCCTTCCTGCAACTGATCTTGCCACCTCATCGTGGCACGCCAATCCACAGGTCTTGACTATTCCTCCAGGCCCAGGCCGGACTTCCGGAGATGATGGGCACATGCGGGCCTGTTCGAGCGCATCGTCGCAGGTCGGGGGCTTGAGGGTGGTCTGGGTAGCCGATTTCGTGTAGGCACACGACTTGGGGCGTGTCGCTCGACATCACCGCTTGATCAGGGTTGAGTGGTGGGCATGTACCTGCGGGAGACGCGGCGGACCAACCGGGACGGGTCGGTGGTGCGGTATCTGCAGTTGGCGCACAACGAGCGACACCCCGAGACCGGCAACTCGGTGGCCAAGGTGATCCACAACTTCGGCCGCGCGGAGAAGGTCGACCGGGACGCGTTGGGCCGGCTGGTCTCGTCGATCTCGCGGTTCCTGACCCCGGAGCAGGCGATCAGCGCGGCCGGTGCGGAGGTGGAGATCCTCGACTCCCGACCGCTGGGTGGGGCGTGGACGCTGGACCGGGTCTGGGAGCGGCTGGGCATCGGTGCCGCGATCCGCCGGGTCGCCGAGGGTCGCCGGCTGGACGGCGAGGCGACCGAGCGGGTGTTGTACGCGCTGGTCGCGCAACGTGCCTTGGAGCCGGGCAGCAAGCTGGCCGGCACCCGGTGGGTCGCCGAGCGGGTCGCGATCGACGGGTGCCCCGGGTTCTCCGACGACGCCGCGTACGCGGCGATGGACTTCCTGCTCGAGGCACTCGACGAGATCGCCGGGGAGATCTTCGGCTCGGTCGCCACGCTGTTGAACCTGGACCTGGACCTGGTCTTCGTGGACACGACCTCGACCTACTGGGAGGTCGACGGCGCCGACGACCTGGCCGACCTGGCCGAACCGCTGGTCGACGACGACGGGGTGAGTCGGCCGGTCGAGCGGGGGGCGCGGGCGTTCGGCCATTCGAAGGACCACCGGACCGATCTGCCGCAGGTGGTGATCGCGATGGCGGTCACCCGCGACGGGGTGCCGGTGCGGTGCTGGACGTTCCCGGGCAACGAGAACGATCAGGCGATCATCCGCACCGTCAAGGACGACCTGGCCGGGTGGAACCTGCACCGGCTGGTCTGGGTCGCCGACCGCGGGTTCGCCTCCGCGGCCAACCGGGCCTACCTCACCCGCGGTGGCGGGCACTACATCCACGCCGAGAAGCTGCGCCACAGCAACGCCGAGGCCACCGCCGCGCTGGCCCGCGCCGGCCGCTACAAGACGGTCGCGGACAACCTGCGGGTCAAGGAGGTCGCGGTGGCGCCCGGCGGGGACGGCGACGGCGACGGTGGTGCCCGGGCGCAGCGGTTCGTGGTCTGCCACAACCCCGAACAAGCCGACCGTGACGCCGCGGTCCGGGACCGGCTGGTGGCCCACCTGGAGGAGCTGATCGCCGGCTCGGATGCCTGGAGCGGCCGGCGTCGTGACGAGTTCGTCGGATCGCTGAAGGGCAAGCCCGGGCTGCGCCGCTACCTGCGCCGCACCAAGTCCGGCCTGCTGCGGGTCGACCACGCCACGATCAAGGCCGAGGCCCACCTGGACGGCAAGTGGCTGCTGCGCACCTCCGACGTCACGCTGACGCCGGAGGACCTGGCCGCGGCCTACAAGCAGCTCCTCGCCGTCGAACGCGGCTGGCGCGACCTCAAGGGAGCCCTCGGCCTACGACCGGTCTTCCACCACCG
>DASQUF010000413.1:0-5460 GCA_035641435.1 Propionibacteriaceae bacterium
CCCGGCCGGCGCGACTTGCGGCTGCTCGCCGCGCCCTGAGCCTGTCGAAGGGCCGTCTCCGTTGCGCTCAGAGCGTGGCGAAGAGCCGTCATCCGGGGCTTCGACAGGCTCAGCCCGCATCTCCTCGTCCGACCCACCACCCGAGGGCGGCTCGGGCGGATCCGGCTGGGGTCCGTGCTCGTCCAACAGCTGGTCCAGCAGGTCCTCGTCCAGCCCCGGCGCGTCGAAGGGGTTCCGTCGGCGGCGGTGGGGCAGGGCGAGCCGAGCGGCGACCCGAATGTCCTCGGTCGTCACGTCCTCCCGGCCCTGCCAGGCGGCGTGCGCGGTGGCGGCCCGGGCGGTGACGATGTCGGCCCGCAACCCGTCCACCTCGAAGGCCGCGCAGACGCTGGCGATCGTCAGCCGCTGCTCGTCGCTCAGCCGGACCTGCGGCAGCCGCTCGCGGGCGGCGGCGATCCCGCGCCCGAGCGCCGCCTCGGCGTCGGCGTACGCGCTCGTGAAGGTGAGGGGGTCGCGGTCGAAGTCCATCCGCCGGCGGATCACCTCGGCCCGCAGGGCCGGGTTGCGTGGAGCGGCGACCTCGACGGTCAGCCCGAACCGGTCCAGCAGCTGGGGCCGGAGCTCGCCCTCCTCGGGGTTCATGGTGCCGATGAGCACGATCCGGGAGGCGTGGCTGACCGAGACCCCCTCCCGCTCCACGGTGGAGCGGCCGGTGGCGGCGGCGTCCAGCAGCAGGTCGACGAGATGGTCGTGCAGCAGGTTGACCTCGTCGACGTAGAGGATCCCGCGGTGGGCGGCGGCGAGCAGGCCCGGCTGGTAGGTCACCGTCCCGCTGCCCAGGGCCTGCTGCAGGTCCAGCGCCCCGATCACCCGGTCCTCGCTCGCGCCGACCGGCAGCTCGACGAGCCGGGCCGGTCGGGTGGTGGGCCCGTTGTGGCGAGAGAGGTCGGGACAGCGCGGGTCGGGATCGGCCGGATCGCAGCTGAACCGGCAGCCCTCGACCACGGCGACGTCCGGGAGGACGTGGGCCAGGGCCCGGACCATGGTGGTCTTGGCCGTGCCCTTCTCGCCCCGGACCAGCACGCCGCCGATCTCCGGCGCGACGGTGGTCAGGATCAGGGCCGTAGCCAGGTCGTCCGATCCGACGATCGCGGAGAACGGGAACGCTCGCGCGTCACTCGCCATCGCGGCACCTTCACCCTTCCTGCGGGTGTCCACGCCCGCGGCAACTGTGGGTCGATCAACGCGGGCCGACGTCCTGACTCCCCGAGATCCTCGGGTCACAGTGGCGGGACCGTTCCGGACTTGCACCGGATTCCTCTGCCTGCGCCGTCTCGCATCCTCTCACAATCCGGCCAGCCGTCGCCCTGGCGTACGTGCGAGGCTGGTCCGGTGCATCGGTTCGAGGGCTGGACCGCCGCGGTGACGGGGGCTGCGCACGGGATCGGGCGGGCCTGCGCGGCGCGGCTCGCGTCGGAAGGGGCTCTCGTCGCCATCACCGATCTCGACGAGTCGGCCGCGGACGAGGTGGCGACCGGTCTCCCCGGCGCACCGCGCCACGCCGCGTACGCGATGGACGTGACTCGGTCGGACGAGGTCCAGGCCGTCTTCGCAGCGATCGCCGAGCGGTTCGGCCGGCTGGACCTGCTCGTCAACGTCGCGGGTGGGGACACCGCGCACGGTGACTTCGCCGACACCGACGACGAGACCTGGCTGCGCATGCTCGACCTCGACCTGCTCGGCGTGGTGCGCTGCTGCCGGGCCGCGCTGCCCTACCTCCGAAGCAGCCGGGTCGGCCCGTCGATCGTCACCGTGACGTCGATCAACGCCCACGTGGCCCTGGGCCGCGAGCCGTACAGCAGTGCCAAGGCCGGCGTGGCGTCCCTGACCCAGAATCTCGCAGCGAGCCTGGGGCCGGAGGGGATCCGGGTCAACGCCGTGGCCCCGGGCACGATCCGGACCCGGAACTGGGACGACCAGCCGGGCGGTGCCGACCGGATGCGGCCGCTGTACGTCCTCGGCCGGGTCGGCGAACCCGACGACGTCGCGGCCGCCGTGGCCTACCTGGGCTCCGGCGACGCGGCCTGGGTCACCGGTCAGGTGCTGCCGGTGGACGGTGGGATGTCGGTGGGCACCGCGGGTCTGCTCCTGCGCGAAACCCTCGGCTGACCGGCCGTCCGCCGCGTAGGGTCGGGGCCGTGATCGACGTGGTCGGGATCGACGCGGTCGGCTGGGCGTCGCTGGGACCGGCCGAGCGCGACCTGCTGACCGCCGCCGAGCTGGTGGTCGGGTCACCGCGTCACCTCGGGCTGCTGCCGCCGGTTCCGGGCCAGCGGCGGGAGCCGTTGCCCGCGGACCTGCGCGGAGCGCTGCCCGATCTGCTTGCCGAGCACGAACGCGAGACGACGGTGGTGCTGGCCAGCGGGGACCCCCTGGTCGCCGGCATCGGTAGGACCGTGCTCGACTTGTTCTCGTCCGGGACGGTACGAGTCCATCCGCACATTTCGTCCCTGGCGCTTGCCCGGGCGCGGATGGGGTGGGACGCCGAGACCGTTCAGACCGTCCGTCTCCGTACCGAGGACGACCTTGACCTGATCCGCCGCTGGCTGTTCCCGGGTCAGCGCATCGTGGTGCTCTCCAGGGACGCCGCGACTCCGGCGCAGGTCGCCCGGTTGCTGGCCGAGACCGGCCACGCCGACAGCACAGTGACGGTGCTGAGCCACCTCGGCGGTCCCGACGAGGCCCGGCACGCAGCCGATGAGGTGGTGCCCGCGCTCAACGTGGTGTGCATCGAGGTCCAGGGTCCGAGCCCGTACGCCAGCCTCACGGCCGGGCTGCCCGACGAGGCGTATGAGCACGACGGCCAGCTGACCAAGCGCGACGTTCGCGCCTCCGCGCTGGCCCACCTGATGCCCCGGCCGGGCGAGCTGCTCTGGGACGTCGGGGCGGGTGCCGGCTCGATCGGCATCGAGTGGGCACGGGCGCACCCGCGGTGTCGGGCCGTCGCTGTTGAGCGGGACCCGGACCGGGCCAAGCGCATCGCCGCCAACGCCGCCTCGCTGGGGGTGCCCGGCCTGACCGTGGTGCACGGTACGGCGCCGGACGCGCTGGCCGACCTGCCGCGGCCGGACGCCGTCTTCGTGGGCGGCGGGGCCGACGACCGTGTCATCGACGCCGGCTGGGCTGCGCTTCGGCCGGGTGGCCGGCTGGTCGTGCACGCCGTGACGCTGGAGACCGAGGCCGTGATCACAGCTCGGTGGCGGGAGCAGGGGGGCACGATGATTCGGCTGGCCGTCGAGCACCTGGAGCGGATCGGCGGGTACCACGGCTGGAAGCCGGCCCGGACCGTCGTGCAGTGGAGCGTGACCAAGCCCGTGGCCCCGTGACCGTCGCATCAGACGGAGCAAGGGGGACGACCCCCTTGGACCCCCGATGACCGTCCATTTCATCGGCGCCGGTCCCGGGGCGGCGGACCTGCTGACCGTTCGCGCGGTGTCGCTGATCGCGTCATCGCCGGTCTGCGTGTACGCCGGCAGCTACATCGGTGCGGATGTCCTGGCGCACTGCCCGCCGGAGGCGACCTTGATCGACAGCCAGCGCCTGGACCTGGACCAGATCACCGAGCACCTGGTGATGGCGCACCGTAACGGCCATGACGTTGCCCGGCTCTGCTCCGGTGACCCGTCGATCTACTCCGCGCTCGCCGAGCAGGCCCGCCGGCTGGACCGGGCCGGGGTGCCCTGGGACGTCACCCCGGGCGTACCCGCCTATGCCGCCGCCGCGGCCCTGGTCGGCCGCGAGCTCACCGTGCCCGAGATAACCCAGACCGTCATCCTGACCCGGACCCAGGCCGACTCCACCGCGATGCCGGAGGCGGAGTCACTGACCCGGCTCGCCGAGAGCCGGGCCACCCTGGTGCTGCACCTGGCCATCCGTCATGTCCGGCGGCTGGCCGGCGAGCTGACCTCCGCGTACGGGCCGGACTGTCCGGTCGTCGTGGTGTCGAGGGCCAGCCAGCCCGATGAGCTCGTCTTGCGGGGCACCCTGGCCGACATCGCCGACCAGGTCGAGCTGGCCGGGCTCCGCCAGGCCGCGGTGATCCTGGTCGGGGCGGCGCTGGCGGCGGAGGGCTTCGTCGAGTCGCACCTCTACGGCGTACGCACCCGATAGGCCAGCAGGACCACGCCGGACCGGAACGTCCGGCTGTCGACCAGCTCCAGGTCAGGCACCGACGTCGCGTCGGGAAAGAGCCGGGCGCCCGTGCCGAGCACCGTCGGGTAGACGAAGAGCCGGTACTCGTCGACCAGGTTCTCCGCGATCAGGCTGTGCACCAGGGAGATGCTGCCGGTGGTCACGATGTCGAGGCCCGGCTGCTCCTTGAGCTGAGTGACCTCCTGCGCCAGCGGACCGCGAAGCACCGTGCTGTTCTCCCACTCGGGGTCGGTGAGGGTGCGAGACATGACGTACTTGTGCACCCGGTTGAGGTAGTCGGCGACCCCGGTCCGGTCGTCGGTCTGCTTCGGCCAGAAGCTGCGGAAGGCCTCGAAGGTGTTCCGGCCGCACAGCAGGGCGTCGGCGGCCGCCGAGTGCCGGCGGGTCTGCTCGATCAGGTCGGACTCGTCCACCGTGTCGTCGGTGGGGTCGAACCAGCCCCCGGTCGCGTCGATGACGCCGTCGAGAGTGATGTTCTCGGTGACGACGAGTTTTCTCATGCTCATACTGACTTCACGACCCGCTCCGACTCATCGGTGAGCCATGGCGAGGCTCAAGGGATGGCGATCGGCCGGGGTCTCGGGCCAGTGCCCTGGTTGAGACAGACGTAGACATCCGCGTCGCCGAATCCGACAAGGTCCGCTCGGCCGTCGCCGGTGAGGTCGGCGGCCAGGCGCAGATGGGTCTCCTCCCGCCAGCCCCCGGCCAGGTAGCCCAGCTCGGGCACGACGAACTGTGGAGTCTTCGGACCGCTCGTGTCGAGAACCATGACGCGGATACCGTCATCGCCGAAGCCGACGATGTCGGCGGCACCGTTTCCCGTCAGATCGGCCAGCAGCCGAGGGTTCCGTCCCACGTGCCACTCCAGGTCCGGCATTCCGCGCAGGCCGAAGAACGAGACGAGCGGCTCCGGATGGTCGAAGGTGCCGTCTCCACGGCCTCGCGCCACCTGGAACGGGAAATCCGCGAATACCAGCTGAGGCGGACCGAACCCGCCGTCGCCGTCGTTTCGCGCGACCCAGACCCCCGCATCCCCGAGGCCGATCAGATCAGCGCACCCGTTCCCGGTCAGATCGGCAACGAACCTCTGGTGTTTACCCACGCGCCAACCCTGGTTGTAGCCGAAGTCGGCCAGTCGGAACGCCGGTGCCACGAAGCCGCCGCCGCCGTCACCCAGGGCCACCCAGACCCCGTCGTTCCCGAACCCCACGATGTCGCGGCCTCCGTGGCCGGTCAGATTGACGAGAA
>DASQUF010000414.1:0-3067 GCA_035641435.1 Propionibacteriaceae bacterium
TGGTCACCGCCAGCGGGACGCTGGTCTCGGGCAGGCCGTGGATGACCAGGGTGCTGTCGAACCCTGCTTGGTGCAGGGTCTGCACGATCAGCGGCCAGGGCAGCAGGCCGCCGCCGGGGGCGGCCGGCGCACGGTCGGCGATGAGTTCCTTGGCGTGCGCGAGCGCGATGTGCGGTCCCAGCTTGGCAATGTCGCGGCTCTGGCCGCAGCAGCGGCGGCCGGGTCGTAGCCGTCCGGGTCGAGCAGGTTGGCCGCGTCGTAGACGATCTTGATGGCAGGGGAACCGATCTGGTCGAGCATCGCGATCGCCTGGTCGGCGGTGGCGACGACGTTGCTGTGCTCGGGCTCGACGGCGAGGGCCAGGCCGTGGTTCTCGGCGAGCATCGCGAGGGCCTGAAGGGTGGTGCGTGAGTCAGCCCAGGCTTGCGTGGTGGTGTTGTCGGGGTGCCACCGCCACATGTCGTCGGGGTCGCGTGATCCGCTGCTCAGGGTGATGATGCCGATCTGCAGGTCCTGGGCGGCCGCACAGAGATGGCGAAACCGATCGAGGTAGGCCTGCCGGTGTGCCGGGTCGGGATGGGCGGCGTTGAAGGTTCCGGAGATGGCGTCCAGGGCGACGCCGGCTTGGTCCGCGGCGGCCCGGATGTCACGGAGAATCTGGTCCGGGACCGGCGCATCCGGGATGGTGGACAGGCCCGCTACGGACAGGTTGAACTGGGTCGCCGGTATGCCGGCGTCGGCCACGGCTTGCAGACAGGAGGCGACGTCGGGCCGGTCGAAGGTCTTGGCGAAGATTCCGAGCTGCATCACACCAACCCTCCCGTCACGTCGGCGAGCTTGACCCAGTCGCCCGTGGTCACCGACTGGGAGAGGGCGACCATGGCCCGAACCGAGGCGAGCCCGTCCTCGGCGGTGGCACCGCGCGGGCTGGCACCAGCGGTGGCGGCGTTGACGAGGTCCTCGATCTGGAGGCGGAACACGTTGGCGTCCTCCCCGATGGGCTGGTGGTACTGGTCGTCCTTGACCGAGAAGGCTTGCACCTCGGCGGCGCGCAGATACCAGGGGTTGAAGAGCTTGCCGATCACACTGCCCTCGCTGCCGTAGACCTGGAAGCCTTCCCACCAGTCCATCCGGACTGCGATGGTCAGGTCGAGCTGGCCGAGGCAGCCGTTGGCGTAGGCGACCTCGAGGAACCAGCAGTACGTGTCGGCCTTCGTCGACAGCCGGGCCCGGATGGCCTCCAGCGGACCGCCGAGGTAGCGGGCGGTGTCGAGCATGTGGCTGCCGTGGCCGAGGACCAGATAGCGCCGCCGATCGGCCTTGGGGTTGCCGGGCGGTCGGCGAGCCGCGGCACTGGTTTCGATGATCGGCTGCAGGGTGTCGGTCACGCTGTAGCGGTAGGTGGAGTCGGTGTACCAGTGCTTCAGCCCGATCAGCTCGCCGATCTCGTCGCGGATGAAGTCGTGGGCGAACGCGACACCGGGGTCGTAGCGCTTCTCGTGGCCGACCAGCACGACCCGGTCACTGGTTCGCGCGGCTTCGACCAGCGCCTCGGCGTCCTCGACGGTCGTGGCCATCGGCTTCTCGACCAGAACGTGCTTACCGGCGTTGAGCGCTCTGATCGACAGTGGGACGTGGAACTGATCGGCGACAGCGACGATCACCGCATCGATGTTGTCGTCGGCGAGCATCGCGTCGTAGTCGGCGAAGGTCATGGTCGGTTGGTGAACGGCGGCCATCCGCTCCCGCAGGTCGTCGGCGGCGTCACAGATCGCGTACAGCTGCGCGGTCTTGGCCTTGCGTACGGCGGGGAAGTGCGCTGCCTGCGCGATCTGGCCGGCCCCTAGGACCCCGATGTTGAAGCTGCTGCTGGGCAAGGTAATCGTTCCCTCAGGATGTGGAGTGGGTGAGAGTAGTACCAGGAGGGGTGGGCCCCGGCGCGGAATGCGGCTCGGCTTCCGCCCCAGCGAAACTCGGGGCGGAAGCCAACACCTCGTCCTGCGGATGGTCAGGACGCCTACTGGGTGAGGTCCTGCAGCTTCGTCTGCAGACCGTCGAGCGCGTCCTTCGGACTTGCTGTCCCTTGCAGCGCGGAGTATGCGGCGTCCTGCACGGCCAGCGTGGCGTTGCCGTACTGGACCATCTTGGGACGGGGCTTCGCCGTCTCGATCGACTTCAGCAGGATCGGGAAGTGCCGGAACTGCTCGAGGATCTCCGGGTCGGAGTACAAGGCCTGATTCACGTGGGCCTGGCCGGTCGCCAGCGTGTCGGACTTGGCCGCCTCGTCGGTTGGAATGTCGTTCGTGCCTCACGGCCCGCCCCGGTGTTCGGACCCGCTCACTCCGGCACCGCGTGACCATGCGGCGTGAGCCGCTGGTGAAGGCCGCGTCGTTCGTGCTGGTCCTTTTCGGCGCCGAGAGGCCTTCGCGCGTCACCGCCACTGCAGGTGGGCCGATCGCGCTCGCAGTGGCGCTGCGTCACAAGCGGGTGGGAGCTCTTCTCCTGCTGGTGGTCGGACTCCTGAAGCTGGCCTTGCCGCTGTTCCCGGTCGATGCGCTGGGGGCCCCTGCGACGAGCACGGGTCAGATGCACAACTGCTCGGCAATCTGACCTTCTTCCTGTTCCCCGTGGCGGCTCTCGTGTTGTTCCGAGCGTTAAGGCGGAGAGGAAGCCGACTGGCTCCACCGGTTGCTGTGGTGCTGGCGATCGCGACGGCCGGGGTGCTAGTCGCGAATGCCGTCGGAGTATTCGGCTTAGCCCCGCGCCTACCCGACCCTGTGCGCGGTCTGGCTACTCCTCGCCGCTCTGGCAGTACTCCGCAACCTCCGCACTGAGACATAGGGTTCTCTGGCCCTCCGCAGACCGGTTCAGCCCGCCATGGGGTAAGTGAGGATCACCTTGAGCCTTCCCGTCAGTGACCCGATGACATCTCGACGCGCGCGGATCGCGCGGCTCCGCCAGGTGGCGCTGGCCGGGCTCGGCCCCTATGCGCTACCGGAGGGTCGGCTCACGTTCGTGTCGCATGGAGAGAACACCACGTTCCGGCACGACAGCGCGGCCGGCCGGC
>DASQUF010000415.1:0-6831 GCA_035641435.1 Propionibacteriaceae bacterium
CAACCCGGCCCTGGCGCCGGCCGCGCCGACGGTCGATGCCGCCCGGACCCCCTGACGGTGGACTCGCCTCGACCCTAGGCGTCCGGATGACGCGAGGTCAGCGTGCGGTTTCCGTGGCGCGGGACTCGCGAACCACGACGACCTTGATCTGACCAGGGTAGGTCAGCTCCTCCTCGATCTGCTTCGCGAGGTCGCGGGCCAGCACCTGGGCCTCGATGTCGTCGACCACCTCCGGCGCCACCATCACCCGGATCTCCCGACCGGCCTGCATGGCGAAGACCTTGTCCACGCCCTCGCGGGCCCGGGCAATCTCCTCCAGCCGCTCCAACCGCTGCACGTACGCCTCGATGCTCTCCCGGCGGGCACCCGGCCGGCTGCCGCTGATGGCGTCGGCGGCCTGCACCAGGACGGCCTCCACCGTCCGTACCTCGACCTCGTTGTGGTGCGCCTCGATCGCATGCACCACGTCCGGGTTCTCGCCGTACTTCCGGGCCAGGTCGGCGCCGACCATGGCGTGGGAGCCCTCGACCTCGTGGGTCAGGGCCTTGCCGATGTCGTGCAGGAACGCCGCCCGCTTGCAATGGGCGATGTCGAGCTGGAGCTCGGCAGCCATCAGGCCAGCGATGTGGGCGCTCTCCACGAGGTGCTTCAGCACGTTCTGCCCGTAGGAGGTCCGGTAGCGCAGGGTGCCCAGCACCGGGACCAGCGCGGGATGCAGGTCACTGATGCCCACCTCGGCCATGGCGTCCTCGGCGGCCCGCAGACACAGGGCCTCGATCTGCGAGCGGCTGCGCTCGTGCACGTCCTCGATCCGGGCGGGGTGGATCCGGCCGTCCTTGACCAGCTCGGTCAGCGTGATCCGGGCCGTCTCGCGCCGAACCGGGTCGAAGCAGGACAGGAGCACCGACTCGGGTGTGTCATCGATCATCACGTTGACTCCGGTGACCTGCTCGAAGGCCCGGATGTTGCGACCCTCGCGGCCGATGATCCGGCCCTTCATGTCGTCACCGGGCAGGTGCACCGCCGACACCACCGACTCCGTCGTCTGCTCCGACGCCAGGCGCTGGATGGCGCCGACGACGATCATCTGCGCCCGGGCGTTGGCCTCCCGCGACGCCTGGCGCTCGATGTCGCGGGCCACCAGAACCGCCTGGCGCTTGGCGTCGTGCTCGACCGCGGCCACCAGCTCGGCCTTGGCCTGCTCGGCGGTGAGCCCGGCGAGGCGCTCCAAGACCTGCTGCTGCTCGGCCTCGCTCTCGGCCAGGGCGCGCCGCTGGGCTTTCAGCTGTGCTTTCAGCTCGTCGAGCTGGTGGGACCGCTCCTCCAGGCTGCGCGTCTCGGCGTCCAGCCGCTCCTCGCGGTCCGAGAGCCGCTGTTCCCGCCGTTCCAGATCGACGCGCTGCTCGCGCAGCTCCGCCCGCTGCTGTCGCGCCTCGTCGGCTGCCTCGGCCCGAGCCGACTGGGCAGCCACCATCGCTGCGTCGGCCCGACGACGGAGCTCACTCGCCTCTCGTTCCCGGTGCGCATCGACGGCCGGGTCCCGGGTCTCGGCGAGGCCGGCTGGCTGCGATATCTCCGGGGCCGTCGAGGTCGGCTGATCCTCAGCCGCAGAGGTTTGCCGCTGACGACCCTGCCCTTGGCCGCCTCCGCGCCGCACGATGACGACCGTGCCGACGATCACGGCGGCCACAAGCAGGAAGAGACCGGCTACGACCAGCGTTGGAAATACGCCATTCACCACGTCGCGCTCCTGTTCCACACGCCAAGGGCGTGTTATCTCCAGGACCGGCAACGCATCTCGACAAACGGCCACGCCGCGAACGGGCAAACGCTGGGGCAAGAGCGTGAACAGCACCCGCGGTCAAGCGGTGAAACAAATCAACTTCGTCAATATCCCGAGCGTGGGACCCGGGCCGTACATCGTCATATCGGACAAGCGTTGCGCGAACCTCGTGGTTGCAGGGTATGTCCGGTCATGTTTCGGGTCAAGGATGCCGTTCGCCGCGTCAGTCCTCGCCGAGCACCTCGCGAAGCACTTGGGTGATGATCGTGCTTCCGAAGCCGCGACGGCCAAGGGCTCCGGCCAGCCGCCGGTAGCGGATCGGATAGGGCAGCTCGGCGATGGTCCCATGGCGACGGCGGGCCAGGTCCCGGGCCGCGGTGAGCTCGTCGCCGAAGTCCACCGAGTCCAGGGCGGCGTCGACCTGGTCGCGGTCGACCCCCTTAGCCTCCAGCTCCCGCCGCAGCGCGGGCCGGGAGAGGTGACGGCGACGCTGCCGCGACTCCACCCAGGCCGCGGCGAAGGCGGCGTCATTGACCAGGCCCACCGCCTCCAGCCGGTCGAGCACCTCCTCCGCGACCTCCGACGGCACGTTCTTGGTCTTCAGGGCCTGCGAGAGCTCGTGCCGGGTCCGGTCGCGCGCCGCAATTCGGTCCAGGGCGATCGACCGGGCCACCGCATAGGGGTCGGCATCGGCATCGTCGGCACCGGGCTCATTCGCGGAGGCGATTGGCTTGTCCGACCCGACCGCGGCCGACCGCCGCCGCTCCGCCGGCGGCCCGGTCTGGTGCCACCGAGCCGATGGAGCCAGACCCGGCCCACCTACGTGGTCCTGGCCGGCAGGGGGCGGTACAGCAATCCCCTGCCGGGCAAGCCACTCGGCCGCCTCGGCGACCGGTGACTCAGCCTTCGGGTCGGCCACCGGCTAGAACTCGACCTCGCCGGTGACCGGGTCGACGCCGGCCGGCAGGTCGACCTGCGGACCGATGCCCATCCGTTCTTTGATCTTCTTCTCCAGCTCGTTCGCCAGGTCGGGATTGTTCTTCAGATAGGCCCGGGCGTTCTCGCGGCCCTGACCCAGCTGGTCGGCCTCGTAGGTGAACCAGGCCCCGGCCTTGCGGACGATTCCGGCGTCGACCCCCAGGTCGAGCAGGCTGCCTTCGCGGCTGATGCCCAGCCCGTAGAGGATGTCGAACTCGGCCTGCTTGAACGGTGGCGCCACCTTGTTCTTCACCACCTTGACCCGGGTCCGGTTGCCGACCATCTCCTGGCCGTCCTTGAGGGTCTCGATCCGCCGCACGTCCAGCCGGATCGACGAGTAGAACTTCAGGGCCCGCCCACCCGTGGTGGTCTCCGGACTCCCGAACATGACGCCGATCTTCTCCCGCAGCTGGTTGATGAAGATCGCCGTGGTGCCCGCGCCGCTCAGCGCGCCGGTCATCTTGCGCAACGCCTGGCTCATCAGGCGGGCCTGCAGGCCGACGTGGCTGTCGCCCATCTCGCCTTCGATCTCGGCCCGTGGAGTCAGGGCGGCCACCGAGTCGATCACGACCAGCGCCAGGGCGCCGGAGCGGACCAGCATGTCGGCGATCTCCAAGGCCTGCTCGCCGTTGTCGGGCTGGCTGACCAACAGCGAGTCGGTGTCCACCCCTAGCTTGGCCGCGTAGTCCGGGTCCAGCGCGTGCTCGGCGTCGATGAAGGCGCAGATGCCCCCGCCGGCCTGGGCGTTGGCGATGGCGTGCAGCGCCACCGTGGTCTTGCCGCTGGACTCCGGGCCGTAGATCTCCACCACCCGGCCGCGCGGCAGCCCACCGATGCCGAGAGCGACATCCAAGGCGATCGAGCCGGTCGGGATGACCTCGATCGGCGCTCGCACCTCGTCGCCGAGACGCATCACCGACCCCTTGCCGTACTGCTTGTCGATCTGGGCCAGCGCGCTCTCCAGCGCCTTCTCACGATCGGTCGTGGCCATCATGTTCCTTCCCTCGCCCGCGTCGGGCGGCAGCGGTACTTCCTCGTCGTCGGTGACCCTAAGGACAGCGACTGACAATCGACCGCCCTCGCAAAATCCTGTGGATAACGGCCGGCGCCGTACGGTGGATAACCTACCGAACGTGTGTTCGAAGTGCACCCGACACGCCGACCCGAAAACGCGATCAGTCGGCCCGGGCCTGCCTGGCGTAGGTGGCCGGCGGCACCCCGATGGTGGCGGTGAACGCACGGGTGAGGTGGGCCTGGTCGGCGAAGCCCAGCTCGGTGGCCAGCTCCGCCCACTCCAGGTCGTCCTGGGCGGCCACCCGGGCCGCCGCGTCCTGCAGGCGGCAGCGCTGGATGACCCACTTGGGCCCGGCACCGACGTACTCGGCGAAGAGCCGCTGCAGGCTGCGGACCGTCAATGCCGCCCTCTCGGCCACCTGGGCGACCCGCGTGGTTGCGCGGTCCGCAGCGATCGACCCGACCAGTTCGGCGACCAGCTCGGTGGTCGGGTCCGGGTCCGGCCAGTCAGCGGCCAGGAAGGTGGCGAGCAGTCGGACCCGCTTCGCCGGGTCGTCCAGCTCGGCCACGTCGCGGGCGAGCTCGGTGGTGTCCCGGCCGAGCACCTCGGCGATGGCTCGGCGCCGATCGGTGAGCGCGGAAACCGGGCCATCGAGCAGCGGTCGAAAGCCGCCCGGCCGGAATCGCGCGCCGACCGCGTAGCCGACGCCCCGCAGCTGTCGGTAGTAGCAGCGCCGGGTCAGCCCGGTGACATCCGCCTCGGTGTTGGTCACCGACAGGTTCACGCTGGGGTACGGCAGCGTCTGCGCTGTGTAGGACCGGCCGGCCTCGAGGTCCCAGGTCACGGTCCAGAAGTGCTCGACGAGGTCGGCGAGGCCGGCTGGGACAGTATGACGCTCGTAGTCGAAGTGCTTCGCTGAGGTCCGCGGCCGCAGGATGCTCGAGTCCAGTGCCGTCGGTCCCACGATGGCTGAGCGTACGCCCGGCGGCGCTTGTCGCGTTCGTTCAAGAAGAATCTCGCAATCTGCGAGAGGGTCGGATCATGAGCGAGAACGCAACGATCTCCAACGCGGCGAGGATGATGTCTGAGGCCGGGTCGACCGCGGCCCCGGCCGTGCGGGCCAGCGCCGACGCGGACCTGGCCGGGCCTACCCCGTGTGGCGACTGGGACCTGAGGACCCTGGTCCGGCACTTCGTCGGAACCAGCGGCGCGTTCGTCCGCGCCGGCCAGGTCAAGGCCCTCGACCCCGACGACCCGTGGGGCAGCAACGCGGTGCTGGACGAGTCGGACTGGGCCGATCAGCTCGCCGACCAGGTGGCGGCGGCCGGGGAGGCCTGGAGCCGGCCCGAGGCCTGGACCGGATCGGTCGAGGGAGCCCAGATGCCGGCGACCGCGGTCGGCGAGCTGGGGCTGATCGAGCTGATGCTGCACGGCTGGGACGTCGCCCGGGCCGGCGGACAGTCGCTGGAGGTCTCCGACGAGCTGGGCGCTGAGGTGCTCCGGTGTCTCGAGCCGACGCTGCAACAGGGCCGGCAGTTCGAGGTGTACGGGCCGCCGGTCATCGTGCCACCGGACGCCTCCGCCTTCGCCCGGGCGCTCGGTCTTTCCGGACGGGACCCGGAGTGGCGGCCCTGAACCGCGAGGCGATTCAGCGGTCCCGGGGCGGCAGCTCCAGGGCCTCCCACACCGCGCGCCAGATCACTTTGCTCGGTACGCCGTCCGCGAGAGCCTGCACCACAGTGCGGTTCCGCAGATCGGCCAGGCTGAACTCGGTCGCCCAGACCCGGTAGTAGCCCGTTCCCAGCGCCGACTCCATCCGCTGCCACAGCTCGGTCTCCTTCACCACGAGCCGCCCACCTCAGTCATGCAGGCGACCTTATGCCCTGCCCGTCGCGGCACGGAACGAGAACTGTCAGTAGCGCCAGGCAAGATGGTCGACGTGGGATTCGATCCGCTCGCGGTGTTCTCCCCGCCCACCGCCACGTGGTTCCGGGAGGTCTTCGCGCGCCCCACCGCAGCCCAGGCCGGAGCCTGGCAGGCGGTGGCCGCCGGGGAGAACGCCCTGGTCATCGCGCCGACGGGGTCGGGCAAGACGCTGGCGGCCTTCTTGTGGGCGCTGGACAACCTGACCCGATCCCCGGTTCCGCCGGCGAAGGAGCGCTGTCGGGTTCTCTACGTGTCGCCCCTGAAGGCGCTGGCCGTCGATGTCGAGCGCAACCTGCGGGCACCGCTGGCCGGGATCACCCAGACCGCGCTCCGGCTGGACCAGGCCCCACCCAACGTGACCGTCGGCGTTCGGTCCGGGGACACGTCAGCGGCCGACCGGCGGGCGCTGGTCATCCGGCCGCCGGACATCCTGATCACCACGCCGGAGTCGTTGTTCCTGATGCTGACCTCCGCGGCGCGGGACCTGCTCCGGTCGGTGCGCACGGTGATCGTCGACGAGGTCCACGCCTTGGCCGGCACGAAGCGCGGCGCCCATCTTGCGCTGTCACTGGAGCGGCTGGAGGCGCTGACGGCCGAGTCGCGGGCCCCCGACACCGACGGGGTGCTGCGGCCGCTGCAGCGGATCGGCCTCTCGGCCACAGTGCGACCCGCGGAACGGGTTGCGGCCTACCTGGGTGGTTCCTATCCCGTTCGAGTCGTGGCGCCGCCGGCCGAGAAGGCGTGGGACCTGTCGATCGTCGTCCCGGTCGAGGACATGAGCGATCTGGCGGCCAGCGCATCGACCCCGGCGCCGCCGCCCAGTCTGGACGACGACCGACCGCCGCCGCGCACGCCGTCGATCTGGCCGCACGTGGAGAACCGGATCCTCGACGTCATCAACGCGCACCGGTCGACCATCGTGTTCGCCAACTCCCGGCGGCTGGCCGAGCGGCTGACTGCCCATCTCAACGATCTGCAGGCGGAGCGGCTGGGCGAGGAGACCTCGGAGTTCCCGCCCCCCGCGGAGATCATGGCGCAGTCGGGAGCCTCCTCCGGGCGGGACGGCTCGAGCCTTCCGGTGATCGCCCGAGCGCACCACGGGTCGGTGAGCAAGGAGCAGCGGGCCCAG
>DASQUF010000416.1:0-2554 GCA_035641435.1 Propionibacteriaceae bacterium
CCTCCGCGCATCATCGACATGACCGACTCCTCTCCCGCCCGACCAACGCGTACGCCATGCCGCGTATTCCGGCGAAGCAGCGGGCCCGGACGCCAACGGCGTCCGGGCCCAGCATCGTCCTGCGGAGCTCAGCTCTTCTTGGCCGTCTTCTTGGTGGTCGACTTGGCCGGAGTCTTCTTCGCCGTGGTGTTGCCGGTGGGCTTCTTGGCCGCCGCCTTGGCTGTCGTCACCACCTTCTTAGTCGCCTTGGCAGCGGTCTCCTTCACTGGAGACCTACGGGCGGTCGCCTTGGTCGTGGTCGCCTTGCTGGTCTTATTCGCCGGCGTGCGACTCGCGGCCTTCTTGGCGGTGCTGGGCGAGGCCGTCTTCCTGGCCCCGCGGGTGGCCCCGCCGCGACCCCGCAAACTGACGCCGGACTCCTTCAGCATGTTGTGCACGAAGCCGTACGAGCGGCCGGCGTCGTCGGCGATCTTGCGGATGCTCTCCCCGCCGGAGTACCGCTTGGCGTACTGGGACGCCAGCGTGGTTCGCTGCGCCCCACTGATCCGTGAACCTTTAGCCAGTGTTGCCTTGGCCACTGCGCCTCCCTCGGTCGGGGTCGTCGCTGACCCGAGCGACGACGCGTACGCAGTCAATGATCATCCCATCGCGGATAAATGATCAAGAGGCTGCCGCAGATTGCCGGGCCGACAGTTGATCTTCAGGCCAGAGCGACCAGGTCGGCGTACTCGGGGCTCCACAGGTCCTCGGTCCCGTCGGGCAGCAGCAGCACCCGGTCCGGGTCCAGGGCGGCGACCGCACCCTCGTCGTGGGTGACCAGCACGACCGCGCCGCGGTAGCGCCGGATCGCCGCCAGCACCTCGGCCCGGGACGCCGGGTCGAGGTTGTTGGTCGGCTCGTCGAGCAGCAGCACGTTGGCGCTGGAGACGACCAGCATGGCCAGGGACAGCCGGGTCTTCTCCCCACCGGACAGCACCCCGGCCGGCTTGTCGACGTCGTCGCCGGAGAACAGGAACGATCCCAGCACCTTGCGCACGTCCGTGTCGTTCAGGTTCGGCGCGGCGGTCTTCATGTTGGCCAGCACGGAGCGGCCGACGTCCAGCGTCTCGTGCTCCTGGGCGTAGTAGCCCAGCCGCAGCCCATGACCGGGGACCACCCCGCCCGTATCGGAGTCCTCCAGCCCGGCCAGGATGCGCAGCAGGGTGGTCTTGCCTGCCCCGTTGAGGCCGAGCACGACCACCTGGCTGCCTCGGTCGATGGCCAGGTCCACGCCGGCGAAGACCTCCAGCGAGCCGTAGCTCTTGCTCAGGTCGGCCGCCGTCAACGGGGTCTTCCCACACGCGGCCGGCTCCGGGAACCGGATTCTGGCCACCTTGTCGCTCGCCCGTTCCGCCTCGATCCCGGCCAGCAGCTTCTCCGCCCGCCGGGCCATGTTCTGCGCCGCGGTGGCCTTGGTCGCCTTGGCCCGCATCTTGTCCGCCTGGGTCATCAGCTGGTCGGCCTTGCGCTCGGCATTCTGCCGCTCCCGCTTCCGCCGCTTCTCGTCGGTCTCCCGCTGCTGCAGGTAGCGTCGCCAGCCCATGGCGTAGATGTCGAGCTCGGCGCGGTTGGCGTCCAGATGGAACACCTTGTTGACGCATCGCTCGAGCAGGCCGACGTCGTGGCTGATCACCAGCAGGCCGCCGGAGTGGGCGGCCAGGAAGCTGCGCAGCCAGCCGATTGAGTCGGCGTCCAGATGGTTCGTCGGCTCGTCGAGCAGCATGGTCTGGGCCCCGGAGAACAGGATCCGGGCCAGCTCGACTCGCCGCCGCTGGCCGCCGGACAGAGTCCGGATCGGCTGGTGCAGCACCCGCTCCGGCAGTCCGAGGCTGCTCGCGATCCGGGCGGCCTCCGCCTCTGCGGCGTACCCTCCGGCCGCCGCCAGCTCGGTCTCCGCCCGCGCGTACGCGCTCATCGCCTGGTCGCGAACCTCGGCCGAGTCGTCACCCATCGCCAGCTCGGCACGCCGCAGCCGCTCGACCACCGAGTCGAGCCCGCGAGCGGAAAGGATGCGATCCTTCGCAAGCACGTCGAGGTCTCCCGTCCGTGGGTCCTGCGGCAGGTACCCGACCTCACCCGTCCGCATGACCGTCCCCGCGGCCGGCTGCCCCTCCCCCGCCAGGATCCGCGTCAACGTCGTCTTGCCCGCGCCGTTGCGGCCCACCAACCCGATCCTGTCGCCGGCCGCCACCTGGAACGAGGCGCGCTCCAGCAGCAGGCGGGCGCCCGCCCGCACCTCCAAGTCCTTCGCCACCAACATCTGCTCTGCCCACTTCGTCAACGACAACCTGCCTTCAACGCACGACGGTCGTCGATTACTCCCGCAGCAGCTGGTTCACCCTGTGGAGCGCGCTGCGGGCCTCTGGCGTCCAGAACGCAGCCAGGTAGTCGTGGATGGCGGTAGGAGCGAAGATGAACGAGCCGGTTTGGATTGCCCCGTGATGGCCCGGCGCGCCCGCACGGCGATACCGGTCACCGCCAATCGCCACGCTCACCCGCGCAGCCTAGAGCGAGA
>DASQUF010000417.1:0-2507 GCA_035641435.1 Propionibacteriaceae bacterium
TCCACCTGAACGGCAACGTCGGGATGCCGCTGCATGGGCCCGACGAGGCCGAGCGGGCCACGCTGACGCCGCTGGAGGCCGACCGGCTGGCCCGGGTCGAGGCGTTCATGAACGAAGAGTTCGGCTACATCGCTATCCAGTCGACCCGGCCGCAGCTGATCGGGGCGGCGATGGTCGACTCTCCCGTCGGACTGCTGGCCTGGATCGTGGACAAGTTCCGGCAATGGACCCACCCGCGATCCGTGCTCCCCGACCAGATCATCGACCGCGACCGGCTGCTGACCAATGTGATGCTCTACTGGCTCACCGGGACCGCGGGATCCGCCGCGTACGTGGGGTATGCCCAGGAGACGAGCTGGGGCGTGCCGGTGGAGAAGTCACCGGTGCCCACCGCGGTGATCGTCTTCGCCCATGACGCCGGCGTCCGCCGCTATGCCGAGGTCGATCACACCATCGTCCGGTGGACCGATGTCGAGGGCCGCGGCGGGCACTTCGCCGCCCTCGAGGAGCCCGACCTGCTCGCCGCCGACATCGAGGAGTTCTTCGCCGGCCTGTAAGTCGTCAGAGGGGGTCGTAGACGAGCGGAGTCGGTAGCCACACACGGACGCCCAGCGGAGCGTGGACGGGCCTGGCGGGAGCCCGAGCCTGCGAGGGCGGATGGTTGCGACGCAGAGCGTCCGTGCGGGGCGACCGGCTCGGCGAGGACGGGTCTGGCGGGAGCCCGAGCTCGCGAGGGCGGATGGTTGCGAGGCGGGTCGTCCGGACCAGCGAGAGCGGCGTGAGGCTAGGAGGTCCAGGCCCGCCAGAGCCAGGCGTACTCCCCGTCCGCCGCCAGCAGCTCGGCGTGGCTGCCGAGCTCGGCGATCCGGCCGTCGATCACGACGGCGATCCGGTCGGCGTCGTGCGCTGTGTGCAGCCGGTGCGCGATCGCCACCACGGTCCGGTCCTCCAACAGCGCGGCCATCGAACCCTCCAGGTGCCGGGCGGTGTGCGGGTCGATCAACGACGTCGCCTCGTCCAACACGAGGGTGTGCGGGTCGGCCACCACCAGCCGGGCCAGCGCGATCTGCTGGGCCTGCGCCGGGGTCAGCTTGTACTGCCCAGACCCCAGCATGGTGTCCAGCTTCCGCGGCAGCCGGGACACCCAGTCCCACGCGTCCACCGTTCGCAGCGCCTCGATCACCACGTCGTCCGGAGACGACTCGCGGGCCAAGATGATGTTGTCCCGGACCGAGCCCACGAACACGTGGTGCTCCTGGGTCACCAGGGCCACCTCGGTCCGCAGCACCGGCAACGGCAGCGCGGTCAGCTCGACCCCGCCCACCGTGACCGACCCGGTCCGCGGCCCGTTGATACCGGCCAGCAGCCGGCCGAGCGTCGACTTGCCCGACCCGCTCGGCCCGACGATCGCCAGCCGCTCGCCGGGTCGCAGCGTCAGGTCGACGCCATGCAGCACGTCGACCCCACTCCGGTACGCGAATCGCAGGTCCTTTCCCTTCAGCCGGTTGTCGGCCGGTCGCGCCTCGCCGGCCTCACGGTCCTGCGGCACCGACGCGATGCCCAGCAACCGACTGGTCGAGGCGATCCCGACCTGCAGCTTGTCGAGCATCCGGATCAGCCGCTGAAGCGGCTCGACCAGCGCCTGGACGTAGAGCACAGCGGCGGTGATCTGTCCCAGCGTGACCCAGCCGTTGACGTAGCCGACCGCCCCGATCATCAGCACCAGCAGCGGCGGCAGGTCGTACACGAAGCCCAAAAGCAGGAACAGGATGTTCCGCAGCGTCATCGTGTAGCGCTCCGCCTGCGCCGACACGTCGATGTCGACGTCGAACTGGTCGCTTCGCCGGCCCTGCAGTCCGAGCGCCTCGACCGTTCGCGCCCCCTCGACCGTCTCGGTCAGGGTCGAGTTGATCACCGAGTACGTCCCGCCCTCGGTGATGTAGCCCTGCGGAGCCCGCTTGAGGTAGCGCCGGGCCGCCACGATCAGCAGCGGGGCGACGATCAGCAGCGGCAGGGTGAGCAGCGGCGAGTTGAGCAGCATGGCCGCCACCGTCAACGCGGTGGTGATGATCGCGATGACTGTCTCGGGCAGACCGAAGCGGATGGTCTGGGCCATCGTGCCCACGTCCCGGGTGACCCGGGTGACCAGGTCACCGGAGCTCGCACTCTCCACCCGGCCCAGCGGCAGGGCCAGCACCGTCCGCACCACGTACTCCCGCGCTTCGGCCAGCACCTCCTGGCCGAAGACCGCGGAGGTCCGCAGGGCGAGGAAGGTCAGGACCGCCTGGACCACGACCACCCCGGCCACGGCCAGGGCGAGCCCGTTCAGCGTCGCGGCGAGGGTGCCCGGCGCGGCCGCCTGGTCGACCAGACCGCCCAGGATTCGCGGAACGGTCAGCCCGGCGACCACCGCCAGGGCGTGCAGCACCAGCAGCGCGATCACCGTGGCCCGCCGGCGGCGGACCAGATCACCGAAGAAGCGTCCGACCGCCCGCCGGTCCGCGACC
>DASQUF010000418.1:0-5582 GCA_035641435.1 Propionibacteriaceae bacterium
ACCCGCGCCAGTCGCGACCAGCCGTCCGGCCCGAACCGGATCTTGGCCCAGGTCGCGTCCGTGCCGTCCGGAACCACCAACACGGCGTCTGAGGGTAGAGACAGCGGCACCGGATCCGCGGCCACGAGGACGTCGGCCACCGGGGTGACCGCCCCGTCCGCGGCGACCGTGACCACGGACAGAGCATGCGGGCGGCGCGACCCGCCCGGTCCCGGGCGGCGCACCACCGCGACCGCGCGCTCGGCGGGTGTCGAGGGGTCAGCACCCACGTCGAGCGTGTCCATCCCCGCCGTCCGCAGCCAGGCCGACGCCCACGGCCCGAGGTCGACCGCACCGGCATCGGCCCAGCAGGACAGCAGGTCGGGAAAGGTCGCGTTGTTCCAGGCGTAGCGCTGCATGTAGTGGCGAAGCCCGGAGAGGAAGACATCCTCGCCCAGATAGGCCGCCAGCTGCTTGAGCACGGCCGCGCCCTTGGCGTACGAGATGCCGTCGAACTGCTGCAGCGCCGTCTCGGCGTCGGTGGCGTCGTTGCCGGCGACCGGGTGCGTGGTCGGCGCCTGGTCGGCCATGGCCCCCCAGTCCTTGCGGACTGCGCCGAACTCCGTCCGCAGCGGGTACTCCGTCGCCGCCGCGCGGCACCGGTGCGCCAGGTACTCGGCGAACGACTCGTTCAGCCACAGGTCGTCCCACCACCGCATGGTCACCAAGTTCCCGAACCACATGTGGGCCAGCTCGTGGGCGACCACCCCGGCCCGCTGGCCGCGGTCGACCCAGGTGGAGCGGCCGCGGGGCAGGAAGGTGTCCCGCAGAGTCACGCAGCCGGGGTTCTCCATGGCCCCGGCGTTGAAGTCGGGCACGAAGGCCTGGTGGTACTCCCCGAACGGGTACGGCGTGTCGAACAGGTCGGCGTAGTAGTCCAGGGCCTGACCGGTCACGGTCAGTAGGTCGTCGGCCGCCTCCTCCAGCTCGGCCCGCAGGCTGGCTCGGGCGTGCAGCCCCAGCCGGGTCGCCCTGTGCTCCCGGGTCACGGACGCGTACGGTCCAGCCACCAGGGTGACCAGGTAGGTGGGCAGTGGACCGGCCGGCCTGATCGTCCAGCGGCCCGGCCCTGTCGCGCGGCTGGGACCGTTGCCCAGCACCGTCCACTCCTCCGGCGCCCGGATGTCAAGCAGGTACGTGGCCTTGAGGTCGGGCTGGTCGAACCCGGCGAACCACCAAGGCCCGGCATCGAGGAAGGACATGGCGTAGAGGTAGGGCTGCTGGTCATGCGGGTCGACGTGGCGGTGCAGGCCCTCCCCGTCGCTGCGGTACGCCATCCGCCCGGCCACCATCAGGGTGTTGTCCGGGGCCAGCCCGGTCAGCGCGATCCGACCGTGCCGCCAGGCGCTCGGGTCGAGAGGCACACCGTTGAGCTCGGCATGGACCAGCTCCCGACCGCGGAAGTCGACGAACGTCTCCGGACCGGTGCTGTGAAACCGGATCGTGGTCACCGAGCCGAAGGTCGCCGCCTCCTGGTCGGTGAGGTCGAGCTCGATCCCGACCTGGGCAACGCGCAGCTGCCGCGCCCGCTCCTCGGCCTCGGTTCGGCGCAGGCTGTGACCGATGCCTGGCGAAGGGGTTAGGACGTTTCCACCAGGTAGGTGTCGTAGGCGTAGCTGGTGAAGAACTGCGGCCAGTCCTCGCCCAGCGCCGTCGTTTCGAACACGTCCCGGGCGGCGACCACGCGGGTCCGCAGGTCCTCGTCGGCGTCGCGGGTCAGCCGCTCGGCCTCCTCGGCGACCAGCTCGCGGACCAGCTCGGTGGTCACTGGCGTGCCGTCGGCGGTGGTCGCCCGAAGGTGCACCCAGTGCCAGACCTGCATCCGCGAGATCTCGACCGTGGCGGCGTCCTCCATCAAGTTGTTGATCGCCACCGCTCCCGCTCCCCCGACCCAGGCGGTGAGGTAGGCCAGGCTGACCGCGACGTTGGTGCGTACGCCGTCGAGGGTGATCTCACCCTCCGTCGTGCTCAGATCGGTCAGCGCCGCGGCATTTCCCGAGACGTCGTCTCGCTGCCGTTCCAGCTGGTTCGGCCGGTCTCCCAGCACGGCGTCGAACGCCTCGGTGCAGGTGGTCACCAAGGCGGGATGGGCCACCCAGGAGCCGTCGAATCCGGCCCCGGCCTCCCGCGTCTTGTCCGCCGTGGTCTTCTGCAGCGCCGCGGCCGTGGCCTCCGGGTTGGCCTTGCTGGGCACGAATGCCGCCATGCCGCCGATGGCATGGGCACCGCGGGCGTGGCAGGTCTTGACCAGCAGGTCGGCGTAGGCGGCCATGAACGGCGAGGTCATGGTCACCGAGCTTCGATCCGGCAGCAGGTGGTCGGCGGAGTCGGCGAAGTTCTTGATCATCGAGAAGATGTAGTCCCACCGGCCGGCGTTCAGTCCGGCCGAGTGGTCGCGCAGCTCGTAGAGGATCTCCTCCATCTCGAAGGCCGCCGGGGCCGTCTCGATCAGGCAGGTGGCCCGGATGGTGCCGTACGGGATGGCCAGCCGCTCCTGGGCGAAAGTGAAGACCTCGTTCCACAGCCGGGCCTCGCGGTGGGACTCCATCTTGGGCAGGTAGAAGTAGGGCCCGGCCCCGGACGCGATCAGGGTCTGTGCGTTGTGGAAGAAGTAGAGGCCGAAGTCGACGAAGGCACCTGGCACCGGCTGCCCGTCCAGGGTCAGGTGCCGCTCCTCCAGGTGCCACCCCCGGGCCCGGACCAGCACAGTGGGCGTCTGGACGCCCACCTCGTACCGGCGGCCGTTCTCGTCGGTGAAGTCGATTTCCCGGCGGATCGCGTCGAAGAGGTTGAGCTGCCCGTCGACAACGTTGAACCAGGTCGGGGCGGTGGCGTCCTCGAAGTCGGCCATCCAGACCCGGGCGCCGGAGTTGAGCGCGTTGATCGTCATCTTGCGCGAGGTGGGCCCGGTGATCTCGCAGCGCCGGTCGGCCAGACCGGGGGGCGGCGGTGGGACCCGCCAGTCCGGATCCGACCGGATGTCGGCCGTCTCGTCCAGGAACTGCAGCCGCGCGCCCGGGTTGCCGGCCGCGTACCGGTCGGCTCGGGCCTGGAGCAGCTCGGATCGTCGAGCGCCGAACCGACGGGACAGCTCGGCCACGAAGTCCAACGCGTCGGCGGTCAGGATCTCGTCGAACCGGGGCCGCTGCTCCCCCTCGATGATCACGGCAGAACGCACGTGGCCAAACTATCGAAGGCTGCGTGGTCCAGGATGGCTCGGTGACCTTTGTGATACGCCGCCTGGCGGCCGAGGATGCGGAGGCCGCGCGGCGGCTGGGCTTCGAGGCGTTCGGGGTGCCGACCACGCCGCCCAGCGAACCGGCCCGGCTCGACCAACCCGGGCGGACCTCGCTCGGCGCCTTCCTCGGCGACGAGCTGGTGGCCAAGGCGGTCGACCGGGCCTTCGACTCCTACTTCGGCGGGGTCGCGGTGCCGACGAGCGGTATCGCCGGGGTGACCGTGGCCGCCGAGTCCCGGGGCCAGGGGACGCTGACTCCCTTGTTCACGGCGTTGTTGCAGGCGGCTCGGGAGCGGGGCGCGGTGGTCTCTGCACTCTTCCCGACCGCGCCGCGGATCTACCGCCGGTTCGGGTACGAGGTGGTCACCGACCTGGAGACCATCGAGCTGCCGACCTCCGTGCTCGGCCTGGTCGCCCGACCGGCCACCGTCCGGACCCGCCGGGCGGTCGCTGCGGACTTCGACGCTGTCCGGGCGGTGTACGAGGCCTGGGCGATCGGGCAGAACGGGCCGCTGAGCCGGCGCGGCCTCTCCTTCCCGGCAACGGCGGAGAAGTTCCTGGAGACCTTCACCGGCGTCACCGTCGCGGAGGACGAGGCCGGCGGCATCTGTGGATACGCGTCCTGGGAACGCGGCCAGGACTTCGGCGAGGAGGCGGTGATCGCGGTCAGCGACCTGCTGGCCGCCAGCGCCGACGGCTACCGTGCCTTGCTGACCACCATCGGCAGCTTCTCCAGCGTCACCGCCCGGACCACGCTCCGCACCTCGGGGCCGGACCCGGTCCGGCTGTTCCTGCCCACCGCGCACTGGCGGCGGACCCGGGTGCTGCCCTACATGATCAAGGTCCTGGACGTGCCCGCCGCGATCGGGCTGCGCCGTTACCCGCCTCGGCTCAGCACCGAGCTGACGTTTCGGCTGACCGGCGACTTCCTGACCGAGAACGACGCCGCCTACCGGATCTCGGTGGCCGGCGGCCACGCGGAGTGCACCGTCGACGACTCCGCCGACCCCGACCGGATCATCACCCCGAACGGCCTGGCCCTGCTCTACGCCGGGGCACAGTCCAGCGCCAACCTGCGCGCCGCGGGGCACCTGTCGGGTGGATCCGTGGCGGAGGACCAGGACTGGGACGCCGCCTTCGGCGGCCGCCAGGTGCACATCCGCGACTTCTACTGACGGCTCGGCCGCACCATCACGTCAGCCGACGCGACGAAACGCCGGCCAGATCTCGGCCCACGGGCTGCGCTGGTCGCGGCCGATCCAGACCGGGGTACCCTGCTCCTCGTTCTCCACGCCGACGCCGTTGTCCAGGGTGGCGGCCCGGGTGACGTCGCCGAACGCCGTGCGCAGGAAGGCCTCGTCGAACCCCACGAGGACGACGGGCCCGCCGGTGTCGGGCGGTGGACCCCAGTCGTAGTAGGCGTTGTGGCCGCTGTAGGCCTTCGGCAGGCCCAGGTCGGCGCCGTAGCGGTCGATGGCTCCGGCCTCGCCGTAGTTCTGCGTCACCACGACCGCCTGGGATCGCTCCGCCGGCGGCAGGCCGGCGTACACGTCGGCCACGGTCGCCACGAAGGTGGGCCAGCCCACGGTCTCGCCGGCGTCGTAGTTGATGTCGACGATCGGCGTGACGGCCAAGGCGCGGACCGGCAGCACCGGCAGCATCAGAACCGCGTTGACCAGCAGGGACAGTCCGAGCCCGCCGACTACCCAGGCCCACGCGTGTGAGCGCCTCCGTAGCCAGCCGAGGACCGACGGCGCACCGGCCGCCAGCAGCACCGGATAGAGGCCGGCCAAGTAGTAGGGCTTGCCCCCGGAGACCAGGAACACCACCGCCAGCAGCATGTACGCGACCGCGAAGCAGCGGACCGGCCGGAGCTCGACCGCACGCCAGAGCCGGACCAGACCAGGCACCCACATCGCCACCAGCACCGGGCTGACCAGCACCAGCTGCATCGGCAGGAACAGCCACCACGGCTGGGAGGAGCCCGAGCTTCCGCCGGCGATCGCCTGGGCAAGGGTGAGCTGCGGCCAACCGTGGTCGGCCTGCCAGAGCAGGTTGGGCAGCCAGGTCAACACCGCCAGGCCGGCGCCCGCCCACAGCCATACCGACCGGAGGACCGACCGCGGGCCCACCGCCAGCAGACCGATCAGCACGGCGGCCACCAACGCCGCCACCAGCGTCTTGTTGTGCAGGGCGATCCCGATCACCAGACCGACCAGCAGCCAGCCGCGCGGATCGGCGCCCTGGAGCTGTCGAACCACCAGGAAGGTGGTCAAGGTCCAGAACAGCAGGTCGAAAGTGGCGG
>DASQUF010000419.1:0-3877 GCA_035641435.1 Propionibacteriaceae bacterium
GCAGATGGCGCGCGTGAATGTGCGGTGCTGGCAGGAGACGTATCGGGGACTCATGTCGGACGCGGTGCTCGCCGACCCAGGCTTCCTGGCTGCTCGGGAGCGGTTCTGGACTGCCGCGTTGACCGACGAGCGCTATCGCGAGAACCGCGTGGCTGTCGCCGAGCGGGACGGCGAGCTGGTCGGGATCGCCATGTCAGGCCCGCCCTTGGACGCCGGGTCGGCGTGGGCGAGGCAGCTGTATGTGCTCTATGTGTATGCGGCCGACCACGGCACGGGCGCTGGGCCGGCGCTGTTGGAGGCGGTCGTCGATCCGGAGGAGTCGGCGGCGCTGTGGGTGGCCGACCCGAACCCTCGCGCACAGGCGTTCTACCGCAGGCACGGCTTCGTTGCCGACGGGACGGCCCAGGTCGAGGGCGGGGTGCGGGAGATCCGCATGGTCCGCGGCATGCAGCACAGTCGGTAATCCAGGCTCGCCGGGCGCGCCCCCGAGCTGGCGTCGTCGCCCGGATGGACCTAAGCGGCTGTCCGCGGGTCATGCCGCGGTCCGCTCGAACCTGCCGATGGGCGGGCGTCCTCAACCGGTCAACCGGTGTAGAGACAGAAGGGGTGCCCGGCAGGGTCGAGCAGGACCCGCACGTTCTCTTGCGGTTGGTACGACGCCAGCTCAGCCCCGAGCTGGAGGGCTCGCTGGGTCTCGGCTTCGAGATCGGTAACCTCGAAGTCTAGGTGGAGCATCATTTGCTGGGCTCCGGGCCGAGTCGGCCAAACCGGCCTGGCGTAGTCCTCATTCCGCTGGATGTTCAGGTAGGCGACGCTCTCTCCGAGATCCAGGGAGGCGTCCTCGTCATCCTGGTGGAAGATGGCCCAGCCCCGCAGTTCCGAGTAGAACTTGACCAAGACGGCGACATCGGGCGCATCAAGGAGACCAGTTCGTCGCCGACGTCGTCGACATCGCGCTGAACGGTGTGGCCCGGGCACGGCGTACCTCCTGAGCCTCCGTTGCACCGTACCGGCCCAGTCATCCGGACCACTGCCCGAGCCCCGTGAGCGACAGCCGAACCCAGTCCCCCCGGGGCATACTGAGAGGGACCATGACCACGACACGGCTCACCGAGGCCAGTAACGACGCGGTGACCGAGTTCGCCGCGCAGCTGCGGGTCGGCGCCGACTGACCCGGTGCGATGCGCGGCCAAGCTCAGGAGCCGGACCCGCCTCAGCGGCTGACCAGCGACCAGCGCCGGGTGTCCCCCGCACCCGGACAGCCGGAGCCTGAGGGGGAGCGTGCGGGGCCGGAACCGTCGGCCTGGGCGCCGCTGCGGATCGGGCTCTTCCGGGTCCTGTGGATCGCGGCACTGGTCAGCAACGTGGGCACCTGGATGCAGACGGTGGGCGCCCAGTGGCTGCTGGTCCAGGAGGCGCACGCATCCGTCCTGGTCGCGCTCGTCCAGACCGCCACCACGCTGCCGGCGGTGCTGTTCGCCCTGGTGGCCGGGGTGCTGGCGGACATCCTGGACCGCGCCAAGCTGCTGCTGGCGGTGCTCAGCTGCCTAACCGCCGTCGGGGTGGCGCTCACCGCGCTGACCGCGGCGGACCAGATGCCACCCGCGCTGCTGCTCACGTTCACCTTCCTGCTGGGCACCGGAGTGATCCTGATCGGGCCCGCCTACCAGTCCCTGGTGCCCGACCTCGTCCCCCGCGCCCAGGTGCCGGCCGCCTCTGCTCTCAGCTCGATCAGCATCAACCTCGCCCGCGCGGTCGGCCCCGCAGTCGCCGGGCTCGTGATCACGAAGATCGGCGTGGCCGCCGTGTTCGCCGTGAACACGGCGACGTTCGTGATCTACGCGATCGTGGTGGCCAGCCATCCTCATCTGGGCGGCACCACGGGGTCCCACGAGCGGTTCCTGCCCGGGCTGCGGGCCGGCGGCAGGTACGTCCGCCACGCACCCGTCGTCCGCCGCATCCTGCTTCGGGCGGTCCTGTTCCTGCTGCCCGGCAGCGCGCTGTGGGCGCTGCTGCCCCTGGTCGCCACCACCCGGTTCGACCTGGGCCCAGGAGGGTACGGCGCACTGCTCGGCGCCCTGGGCGTTGGCGCCATCGCCGGCGCGTTCGTGCTGCCCCCGGTCCGGGCGCGGCTTTCCGCCAACGCGATGGTGGCCGTCGCGAGCCTGGTCTACGCGACCGCCCTCGTCGTGCTGGTGCTCTCCCCGGACGTCGCGCTCATCATCCCCGCCCTGCTGCTGGCCGGCGCGGCCTGGATCACGTTCCTGTCCAACGTCAACGCCACCATGCAACTGTTCCTGCCCCAATGGGTGCGTGCCCGCGGTCTGTCGGTGTACCAGATGGTCCTCTTCGGCGGCCAGGCAGCCGGTGCGGCGATCTTCGGTGTCGCCGCCGACGTCGCCGGGCTGGTGCCCAGCCTCCTGCTCGCCGCGCTGCTGATGGCCGCCGGTGCCGCGACGATCTGGTTCTGGCCGTTCCACGACGTCGCGCACCTGGACCGAAGCCAGGTGCGCTGGCCGGAGCCGATACTGCTGCTCGGCGAGGAGCTGAGTGGCGGGCCGGTGCTGGTCCAACTCACCTACACCATCGCCGCCGACAAGAAGCCGCAGTTCCTGCAGGCGATGACCCGACTGCGGTTGTCGCGGCTGCGGACCGGCGCGAACGACTGGGCGCTCTACCGGGACGCCCGGAACCCGCGACTGTTCGTCGAGCTGTTCGGCGTGCCTAGCTGGGAGGAGCACGTCCGCCAGCACCGCGAGCGGCTGACCGCCACCGACGTCCAATACCGCGACGCCGTCGCCGCGCTGTCCGACCCGCCGCCGAGGACCGAGCACTACCTGTCCGCCGACGTCCCCGAGTGACGGCTGCGTCTGCCGTGCGCGCGATCCAGCCACCGGCTCGGGTGATGCGTGGCTGGCTGGTGCCGCGGATACCTTCGCGGACCTCGGACAGTCCCGAAAGAGGACGTCCTCGGACGGGCTGCGGGCCAGTACGTCGCCAGCGGCCTACCCGACCAGCAGGTGCGTTGCACCGACCAGGTCACCGGTACTGCCAAGGCTTCGATCCGGTCCGCACGGTTGGGCACGACTCGCTGTCGGCGATCGCGCAGTGGGCGGCCGAGCCGCCGGCCCGTGCTGGCCAGCCTTGGTGGTCGCCTGGACCCGCTGACCGGGACGGTTGCCGCACCGTCCCGGCACACCATCGGCCGGGTGCTCTCCGACCTTAGCGAGGTTCGCGCCACTCACTGGTGAGGGAAAACGCGTCGAGCGCCTTCTCATACGGCTCGATGTCGAGGCCCTGCTGCGCTAGCCAGGAATCGGAGCCGTACGTGCCGGCGTAGCGCTCGCCGCTGTCACAGATCAGCGTCACGACAGAGCCCTCTTCACCGGTTGCCCGCATCTCCGCAGCCAGCCGCAGGGCGCACCAGACGTTGGTGCCGGTCGAGCCACCCACGTTGCGCCCCGTGATTCGGCTCACCCATCGCATTGTGGCGATGCTGGCGGCGTCGGGTACCTTGATCATCCGGTCGATGACAGTGGGGATGAACGAAGGCTCGACCCGCGGCCGCCCGATGCCCTCGATGCGGGAACCCACACCACTGGCCGTCCAATCCTCATCGGTCCAGGCCGGGTAAAACGCGGACCCTTCCGGATCCACGACGGCCACCCTGGTGGTGTTGTGCCGTTTGTAGCGGACGTAACGGCCGATCGTCGCGCTGGTCCCACCGGTCCCGGCGCCGACGACGATCCAGGCGGGTACCGGGCACCTCTCCTCTCGCAGTTGCTCGAAGATCGACTCGGCGATGTTGTTGTTACCGCGCCAGTCGGTAGCGCGCTCCGCGTAGGTGAACTGGTCTATGTAGTGGCCACCACGTTCT
>DASQUF010000420.1:0-2224 GCA_035641435.1 Propionibacteriaceae bacterium
GGGGGCAAGGGGGACCGCTTCCACAGCGAGCAGATCGAAGCCGAAATCCCGTACGCGGTTCAACAGCCCGTGGAGCTGTCCCTGATCGAAGGGCTCGGTCAGCAGGCGGGTGTGGCCCTGCCCGGGTTCGATCGAGACGCCTGCGAACGTCGCCCGGAACCGATCGCCGAGGCGCCCCTGAACAATGACCGTGTACCGCCTCGATGGCATGACGCTCCTTCCAGCCTGGACCTGCTGGAGAAGCACGATGCCGCGCGTCTGGGTGAGCGGTCATCATCCACTGCGCCATCACCCAGGGTGATCTGTGAACCAGCGCATGGTGTCCGGAGTCAGCGAATCAGCTCGAGCTCGCGCGCGCGGGCGACCGCGTCAGCGCGGGTCGCCACACCAAGCTTTCGGAAGATGCTCTTCGAGTGGGTCTTCACGGTGTTGAACGAGATGAACAGCATGCTCCCGATCTCCCGCTGGGACAGGCTGCTCGCGAGCAGCCGCAATACAGACAGCTCCCGCTCACTGAAGTCACCCAGAACCGGGGAGAGCGGTTGCATGACCCGACGGGGAGCGGTCAAGCGCGACTCAGCTCGGTGCAGTGAGGCCGTGACCACGGGTCCGGGATTCGGGCACCCCTGGACGACGGATCGGGCGTCATCCAGGAACGCCCGGGCGGCGGCAGCGTCGCCCGTGGCCTGGGTCGCCATGCTGAGTGCCACCTGGGCGTGCGCGATCTCCACCGGGCCGCTGCCCTGGTGGGCGACCTCGACCACGCGTTGCAGCTCCCCCCGCGCCTCCTCGGCCCGCCCGGCTCCGGTGAGCGAGCCGGCCCGGGTGATGTGGGCCGCCGCAGTGAGCCTGGAGTACTCATTCAGTCCGGCCCTCGCCGACATCGCCAGAGCCTCCTCCGAGCACGCCCGAGCCGCGTTCTGGTCGCCCTGCAGATGGTGCGTGAGACTGAGCATGCTCAGGCAGTGGATCCAGGGCGGCCGGAAACTCGCCGACCGGCAACGTTCGACAGCCTCCCGGAGTGCGGCCTGGCCCTCCTGCTCATGGCCCAGCCAGAACAGTGACGCGCCGAGCCAGGTGTAGGTGACAGCGTCCCAAGGCGACCGTTCCTTCGCACCGAGGATCGCGGCTTCACCAGCTGCTCGGCAGGCTGTGAGGTCGCCGAGCAACCAAGCGTGGACGGTGCGGAGGCAGTCCGCCGCGGCGGCGCCGGAACTGAACCCGTCGTAGAACGGGCCGCCGGCCGGTGTACTGGCCGCCCTGTCGATCCACCGGCCGACCTCATCCAGCCGGCCGGTGACGATCGCCACCACGGCGCTGGCCACACACAACCGGGAGTCGCCCTCGTGGACGGCGGGCGGCAGCAGCCCCAGCCAGGTCCGTACGGTCTCATGCTCACCCGAGCTCGCGAACCGCAGCCACGACGAGGCGACGAGGTCGCCGGCTTCCTCGACCTCCCCGGCAGCCACCAGGTGCGAGATCGCCTCCGAGATTAAGCCGCGCCCACGTAGCCAGATCGCCGCCCGCTGGTTGGCGGTTGCCGCAGCCGCTGGGTCGGTACTGAGCAGCTCGTTCCGCAGCAGCTCACCGAACAAATGGTGGTAGCGGTACCACTCCCGCCGGTTGTCCAGCGCGATCAGGAACGAGTTCGACCTCTCGATGTCCCTCAAGACTGCGGCGGAGCCAGCACCGCCGACGACCTGGTCACACAGCGGCGCGCAGAGCCGGTCCAGAACCGACGTCGCCAGCATGAAGGCACGAGTCTCCGCGGCCTGGCCGGCAAGAACCTCCGTGGTCAGATAGTCGACAACGTTGCGGTCATCCCCGGCGAACGCGTCGATGAACGCTCGGGCATCGTCTCGGCCGGCCAGCGACAGGGCCGCCAGGTACAGGCCCGCGGGCCAGCCCTCGGTCCGCTCGACCAGGCGCACCACGTCGGAGTGCTCGAGGACTACCACGCGATCGAGAGTGCCGAGGTCCACGACGCCGTTGCCCACCTCCTCGACCATGCTCCGTCCAGTCTCGAGCTGGTGGTCTCCACGCGGGTCGAGCCGCCTCTGCAGCTGTCGCGGCTACGCGGGAGGGCGGAGCTGCTGGAGATCACGTCAGCGGATCTTCGATTCTCGATAGACGATGCGCACACGATGCTGGTCGCGCACCAGGGACTGGTTCTCGAGCTGTCGGACGTGGAGCGCCTGGTCGAGCGGACCGAAGGTTGGCCGGC
>DASQUF010000421.1:0-3869 GCA_035641435.1 Propionibacteriaceae bacterium
GCATGCCACAACCCCTCCACCCCGGCCGGGCCGTCGGATCGGCCGATGCCGCCGTCCTCCCGACCGAACACCTGGCTCGGTGCCGCCACCAGGATCGTCAGATCGTGCAGGAACGGCTGTCGCGGCTGGCTCACCGCTGCATCATCCCCCAGTCGAGCGGAGGGGTGACCGATGGGCAGTCACCACTCCTCGACCAGCCCGACCCGGGTCACCCGTACGGCCGCCGCGCCGAGCTCGTCGCTCACCGCCAGGTCGACCTCCGCACTGATCCCCCAGTCGTAGTCGCCAGCGGGGTCGTCGATGATCTGTCGCACCCGCCACCGGCCCGGTTGCTCGTCGATGATCAACCGCTGAGGCCCGCGGGCGTCCGACCCGGTCTGGATCAGGCCGTGCGCCGCGAAGTATGGCTCCAGCGCCGCGGACCACCGCTCTGCGGTCCACGCCGCGTCGCCGTCCAGCTCGCCAAGCTCGGTCCAGCGGCGGCGGGCGGCCAGCTCCACCCGGCGGAACATCGCGTTGCGCACCAGCACCCGGAAGGCCCGGGCGTTGCTCGTCACCGTCGTCGGTGGACCGGAGACGGCGGCGATCGCGATCTCCGGGTCCGGGTTGCGCAGCCGTTCCCACTCCTCGAGCAGGCTGGAGTCGACCTGGCGTACGAGCTCGCCGAGCCAGGCGATCAGGTCGGCCAGCGGCTCCGTGTGGGCGGTCTCCGGCACGGTCTGGCGGAGCGCCTTGTAGGCGTCGGCCAGGTAGCGCAGCACGACCCCCTCGGCCCGGGCCAACCCATAGAACGACACGTACTCGGTAAAGGTCATCGACCGCTCGGCCAGGTCCCGGACCACCGACTTCGGGCTCAGCCGCTCGTCCAGCACCCATGGGTGGCTGCGCGCGTACGCGACGAAGCCCACCTCGAGCAGGTCGGCCAGGGGCTGCGGGTAGGTGACGCCCTCGACGAGCTCCACCCGCTCCTCGTACTCGATCCCCTCGCGCTTCATCGCCTCGACCGCCTCGGCGCGGGCCCGGGACCGCTGGGCGCGCAGCACCGGTGTCGGGTCCTCCAGCGTCGCCTCCACCACCGACACCACGTCCAGGGCGTACGTCTCGGCCTGGGGGTCCAGCAGGTCCACCGCGGCCAGCGCGAACGGGGACAGCGGCTGGTTGAGCGCGAACTCCGGCTGCAGCTCAACCGTCACCCGGGCCAGCCGGCCCTCGGCGTCCGGCTCGGCCAACCGCTCGACCACGCCGGTGCTGAGCAGCCCGCGATAGATGGCCAGCGCCCGCCGGGCGTGCCGCAGCTGCCGGACCCGCGGCTCGTCGTTGTCGAATACCAGCCGCCGCATCGACGCCCAGCAGTCGCCCGGCCGGGCCACCACGTTGAGGACCATCGCGTGGCTGACCCGGAAGGACGACTCCAGCGGTTCCGGGTCTGCGGCCACGAGCCGCTCGTACGTCGGTTCGCCGTAGCCCACCGTGCCCTCGGGCGGCTTCTTCCGGACCACCTTGCGGCGCTTCTTGGGGTCGTCCCCGGCCTTGGCCAGTGCCTTGAGGTTGGCCACGACGTGGTCGGGAGCCTGGACGAGCACGGTGCCCGAGGAGTCGAACCCGGCCCGCCCGGCCCGTCCGGCGATCTGGTGGAACTCCCGGGCCGTGAGCAGCCGCGGCCGGACCCCGTCGTACTTGCTCAGTGAGGTGAGCAGCACCGTACGGATGGGCACATTGATCCCGACCCCGAGGGTGTCGGTGCCGCAGATGACCTTGAGCAGGCCGGCCTGGGCGAGCAGCTCGACCAGGCGGCGGTACTTGGGCAGCATCCCGGCGTGGTGCACCCCGATCCCGGTACGGACCAGCCGAGACAGCACCTTGCCGAAGCCGGAGCTGAACCGGAACCCGCCGATCAGGTCGGCGATGGAGTCCTTCTCCTCCCGACTGCAGATTCGCAGGCTGCTCAGGGCCTGGGCCTGCTCGACCGCGGCCGCCCGGCTGCCGTGCACCACGTAGATCGGGGCCTGATGGGTGCTGAGCCGCTCCTCGATGGTCTCGTGCAGCGGGGTGGTCACCCACTCGTAGTGCAGCGGCACCGGACGCTCGGCCGAGGCCACCACGGCGGTCGGCCGGGCGGTTCGGCGGGTGAGGTCGTTGGCCAGCTGGGTGACGTCGCCGAGGGTGGCCGACATCAGCAGGAACTGGGCGCGGGGCAGCTCGATCAGCGGCACCTGCCAGGCCCAGCCGCGCTCCGGGTCGGCGTAGTAGTGGAACTCGTCCATGATCACCGCGGCGATGTCGGCCGCACTGCCCTGGCGAAGCGCGAGATTGGCCAGCACCTCGGCGGTGCAGCAGATCACCGGCGCTCCCGGGTTGACGCTGGCGTCGCCGGTCAGCATGCCGACCCGCTCGGGGCCGAACACGACCATGGCGGCGAAGAACTTCTCCGAGACCAACGCCTTGATCGGCGCGGTGTAGAAGACCCGTCCGCCCTGGGCCAGAGCGGCGTACTGCAGGCCGGTCGCCACCAGGCTCTTGCCGGAGCCGGTGGGGGTGGCCAGGATGACATTGGCGCCGGTCACCAGCTCCAGCAGGGCCTCCGCCTGCGCTGGGTAGGGCGTCAGACCCTGGTCCTCCACCCAGCCCGTGAACGACGCGTAGATGCCGTCCGGGTCGGCGGCCACCGGGGTGGAGAGCTGGGTCATGGCGTCCTCGATCCTCCTCGCTCGGCAAACCCGGCCTGCGGTAGGGCGTGGAACTCTAGGTCAGTGACCGACCCGAGAGACGCTCCGCATGCCGTGGTGCCGATCTCGGCCGACCCGCCGGAGCTTCCCGGACCCACTCTGCTCGGCCAGGGCTGGCGCGACCTGACGTTCCTCCACTGGCGCGTCGACCCGGCCCGGGTAGCGCCGATGCTGCCCGCCGGGACGATGCCGGACGTGTTCGACGGCAGCACCTGGGTGGGCCTGATCCCGTTCCGTCTGGTCGGTGCCCACTTCGGGACGGGACCGGCGCTGCCGTACATCGGCACGTTCCCGGAGACCAACGTCCGGCTCTACTCCATCGACGGCGAGGGCCGGCATGGGGTCGTGTTCCGGTCGCTGGACGCGGCGCGGCTGCCGTTCGTGCTGGGTGCACGGGCGGCCCTGGGCCTGAACTACACGTGGTCCCGGATGCGGGTGGAGCGGTTCGGTGCGGGAATCCGCTACACCAGCCGGCGCCGCTGGCCCGCTCCTCGTGGGGCGCGGAACGACGTCCGGGTGCACGTCACTGCGGAGGTGGTGGACGACCCGCTCGCCGACTTCCTCACCGCCCGCTGGGGTCTGCACACCCGCCACCTGGGCCGGACATTCTTCCTGCCGAACACCCACGCCCGATGGCCGCTGCGGCGGGCCCGGCTGATCAGCCTGGACGATGGGCTGCTTGCCGCCGCCGGCTTCGCGGGCCTGGCCGAGCGCGCCCCGGACTCGGTGCTCTACTCCGCCGGCGTCCGGACCCGGTTCGGCGGGCCGCAGCGGGTTCGCGAAGCGCCGTAGGCCCCGGCGGACTTCCGAGCGTGACCACTACTAGTGCCCTCCGCCAGGAATCCGCCACATGTCTCCGCCGCCCCGGCGCCGCCTCGCGGCCTTCTCCTCGGTCCAGATACAACCCGGTATCCCTACCCTGCTCGCCGCAGTGGCCGGAGGTCGCTTTGCTCCCGCCCAATAACTCTCCCTCGTCGGCCTTGCGAGCCATCCACCGAGGCGACGGATCTCTGCACCGCATTCCTGACGGAGGGCACTAGCATGCCAGGATGAGCGACGTCGCCGGCTCCGGGTCCAAGCTCGGGACCGGGGCGATCGAGGCGCTGCGCGAGGTCCTGGCCAACGGGCAGCTGATCGCCGTCG
>DASQUF010000422.1:0-3452 GCA_035641435.1 Propionibacteriaceae bacterium
CCCGGCATCTTGGGATAGTCCGGGGGGTAAGGCATCTCCGCGCCCCCGTACTTTCCGGTGCCCAGCTCGCGCTCGTCCCGCGCGTACATCTCCAGCGCGCCGTCCAGGCTGCGCGGTTCGAGGCCGTAGAAGTTGGCCCACGCATCGCCGACGGCGGCGAACCGGCTCGGCATGCTGCGGACGGTGAAGTCCTCCGGCTCCGCGTCGGCCAGCTCCTCCCAGGTCAGCGGAGCCGAGACCACGGCGGTCGGGGTGGGGCGGATGGAGTACGCCGAGGCGATCGTGCGGTCCCGGGCCATCTGGTTGAAGTCGACGAAGATGCGCTGGCCCCGCTCCTCCTTCCACCAGCTGATGGTGACGTGGTCGGGCATCCGCCGGCTCAGCTCCCGACCCAGGGCGATCACCGCGTGCCGGGCCTCGATGAACCCGTACGCCGGCTCGACCGGCACGAACACGTGTACCCCGCGTCCGCCGCTGGTCTTGGGGAACCCCACCAGGCCGGCGTCCTGCAGCACACCGCGGAGCTCCTGTGCGGCGCGGGCCGCATCGTGGAAGTCGGTGCCCGGCTGCGGGTCCAGGTCGATCCGCAGCTGGTCCACCTTCTCGGTGTCGGGCCGACGGCTCGGCCACGGGTGGTAGCGCAGCGTGCCGAGGTTGGCCATCCAGACCACGGTGGCCAGCTCGGTCGCGCACACCTCGTCGGCGGTGCGGCCGGACGGGAAGGTGATGGTCACCGTCTCTACCCAGTCCGGAACGCCCTTGCTCGGGGCCCGCTTCTGGTAGAAGGCGTCGCCGTGGGAGTCGCTGCGGGTGCTCAGCTTGACGTCAGGCCGGTAGCCGCCCGGCCAGCGCTCCATGGTGACCGGCCGGTCGCGTAGAGCGGCGAAGATCCCGTCCCCGACGGCCACGACGTACTCGATCATGTTCAGCTTGGTGATGCCGACCTCGGGGAAGTAGACCTTGTCCGGGCTGGTCACTCTTACGGTCCGCTCACCGACCTGGAGCTCCACCGCGGGTACGGGCATGGGAACAACCCTAATGACTAGCCTGTTGCTGGTAGCGAGGAGTGATCACGATGAGCGAAACCCAGAAGAACCCCGCCGCGAGCGTCGGCAAGATCGTCAAGTCCGAGGAGGAGTGGCGGGCCCAGCTGAGCCGGGCGGAGTACAAGGTGCTGCGCGAGGCCGGCACCGAACGGGCCTTCACCGGTGAGTACACCGACACCAAGACCACCGGGGTCTACCAGTGTCGGGCCTGCGGGACCGAGCTGTTCCGCAGCAGCGAGAAATTCGACTCGCACTGTGGCTGGCCGTCGTTCTTCGCCCCGCTGGCCGGCGACCGCGTCCGGCTGATCGAGGACAACAGCATGTTCATGCGCCGGGTCGAGGTCCGCTGCGCGGCCTGCGACTCCCATCTCGGTCATGTGTTCTCCGGCGAGGGTTACGACACCCCCACCGACGACCGCTACTGCATCAACTCGATCTCGCTCCGGCTCGAACCCCGCGACGAAGGAGCGCTTGGTTCGACGGAACAATAGATCGCAAGCGCGGAGCGCATACGACGCCTTTCCGGTCGCCCACGACCGGGTCGCGCAGCGACGGTTACCAGAGGGCGAGGATGTCGGCCAGGTCGCGACGCCGGCCGGTATAGAACGGAACCTCCTCGCGGGTGTGCCGCCGGGCCGCGGCGGCACGCAGCGCCCGCATCAGGTCGACGATCCGGTGCAGCTCCGGTGCCTCGAAGGCCAGGATCCACTCGTAGTCGCCCAGGGCGAACGACGACACCGTGTTGGCGCGTACGTCGGGGTAGGGCCGGGCCAGCATGCCGTGCTCGGTCAGCATGGTCCGCCGCTCCTCCTCCGGGAGCAGGTACCACTCGTATGAGCGGACGAACGGGTAGACACACAGGTACGCTGACGGCGCCTCATCGGCCATGAACGCCGGCACGTGGCCCTTGTTGAACTCGGCCGGGCGGTGCAGCGCCATCTGCGACCAGACCGGCGCCAGCTTCCTGCCCAGGTCGGAGCGGCGCAGCGCGTGGTACGCGTCCTGCAGCGTGTCCGAGCTTGGGGCGTGCCACCACACCATCAGGTCGGCGTCCGCGCGCAGCCCGGCCACGTCGTACCAGCCGCGGACCACCAGGTCCTCGCCACGGGTCGCCCGCTCGACCGCCCGCAGGGTGGCGTCGGCGGTCTCGATCGGCGGGTCGTCCAGTGCGCCCTCGCGCCGGAACACCGACCACATCGTGTAGCGGATGACGTTGTTGATCTCCCGCGCCTTCACGGGTCGATCCTGCCACCGCCACCGCCGAGGTCGGCGGTGATCTTGGCCACGGCCGCGTACGCCGAGCCGAGGCAGGCCGCGATCCCGACGCCGTCCAGCGCCGCCCCGGCCACCGCGAGGCCGGACACACCGGCGAGATCGCCGCGCAGCCGGGTGACCAGGTCGCGGTGGCCCACCCGGTACTGCGGCAGCGCGCCACCCCACCGCGTCACCGCGCCGCCGACGAGCTCGGCGTGATCCCAGCCGGGGATGGTCCGGGCCTCGGCGAACGTACGTCTCAGCAGCGCGGAGTCGTCGGGCTGCAGCACTGCGGCGTCGCCGGCGCGGCCGAGACTGGCCCGGACCACCTCGACATCGGCTCCCCAGGTCGCCGCCGCGGCCTCGGCCACCCAAGCCCACTTGGTCCCGGAGTAGGTCAACGCCTTGATCGTGGGCCGCTCGGCCGGCGGCACCAGGAGCCCGGAGCCGCGCTCCCCCAGCCCGCGTACCACCAGCGTGACCACGGCGACCGAGGCGTACGGGATCTCCCCCAGCTCGGTTGCGGTTGCCGTCAGGTCGGCCAGCAGCCGGCCGGCCGGTCTGCCGGGCACGGCGAGCAGCACCGCATCGACGTCGATCGTCTCCGGTCCCGGCGCGGGTCCGGTGGTCAGCCGGAACCGGCCGCCGGGCCGGTCGAGTGCCCGCAGCGTGGTGCCGGGTCGAAGCCCGACCCCCGCGCGCTCCAGGTCCGCGGCCAGCGCCTCGACCAGCACCGACAGCCCGCCGGTCAGGCCGGCGAAGACCGGTCCCGTGCCCGCCCGGCGAACCGCCGCCCGGGCGTGCAGGAGCAGCGAGCCCCCATTCTGCGCCCGAGTGAACAGCTCCGGCGTGACGGCGGCGAAGGACAGCTCGCGGGCGTGCCCGGCGTACACCCCGCCGAGCAGCGGCTCCAACAGGCGGTCGGTCACCTCCGGGCCGAAGCGTTCGTCCACCACCGCACCGATGGCCGCGTCGGGCCCGAGCGGCGGTCCGGCACGGTCAGGCTCGCTCAGGGCGCGCCGATATCCGTCGTCGGTCAACAGTCCCCGCAGACCTTCGAGGTCGGTCGGCACACCCAGCAGCGAGGGTGGCATCGGGTGCAAGGCCCCGCCGACCAGCAGCGCCGGACGGGCCGCAGTCGGGTGCACCAGC
>DASQUF010000423.1:0-2957 GCA_035641435.1 Propionibacteriaceae bacterium
AGCACGATGTGATGGTGGCCCTGCCCGACCAGGTAGCTCAGGTACTGCCAGAGCTGGCCGGCGGTCGTGGTGTCGATGTCGCCGCGCACGGTGACGATCGCGTCGCCGTCGGAAGGGGTGGTGGCGGACTGCAACAGTGGGGCCATCGCGGCCTCCGTCCCTACTGGGCGGCGACCGCCCGCACGTTGGCGGCCTGCGGGCCTTTCTGGCCCTGCGTGATGTCGAACTCGACGGCCTGGCCGTCCTGCAGCGAGCCACCGTCCTGGATGGCGCTGGCGTGGACGAACACGTCGTTGCCGGACTCGGGCTGGATGAAGCCGTAGCCCTTGTTGGCGTTGAACCACTTGACGGTTCCAACAGTCATGCTGGTTGTCCCTCCCTCCGTTGTCTCGGAGGTATCGATCACGTCGGCGCCGGGTGACGCCGACGGCAAAGGGACATGCTCGACCATGAACTACGAAGCCAACCGTGAACCTCGGCTAGGTCGAGGGTAGCACGACCCCTGCCCGGAGACCGGCTATCCTCGCGCTGACCGACGGCCGGTCCGTCGGCGGAAATTGGAAAGGGAGCCTCGGTGATTCTGCTGTTCATCCTTGTGTGGGGCATGTTCGCCGGCTGGATCGCGCATCTGCTCCTGGCCCGCAGTGAGCCGATCAACTGGGCCGAGCTGCTGGTCGTCGGCCTGGCCGGGTCGTTCGTCGGGGGGCTGCTGATCAGCCTGCTCAGCGGTGACGGGCTGGCCCTGCGGCCAAGCGGCATCATCGGCTCGATCCTCGGCGCGGTGCTCCTCCTGCTGGCCTGGCGGGCCATCCGGCCAACCCCCCGCCGTCGGACCAGATAGCTCGACTCGCGGGGATGCCGTCGTAGGCTTCCTCCTACCACGCCCACCTGCGCTCGGTCCTCGAGCGGCACGGCGGCACGGTGGCGAAGTTCGTGGGTGACGCGGTGATGGCGATCTTCGGGGCGCCCGTCTCGCACGAGGACGACCCCGAGCGTGCCGCCAGGGCCGCGCCGGCGATCCGTGAGGAGCTCGCCGCCGACGGAGACCTGGAGGTTCACGTCGGCATCACGACCGGCGAGGCGCCGATCACGCTCGACGCGAGGATCGAGAAGGGCGAGCACACCGCCCTCCGGCGACAGCGTCAACACCGCCGCCCGGCTGAAGTCGGCCGCACCGCCCGGCAGCATCTTCGTCATCAGGCGACCCGCCGGGCGACCGAGCGGTCGATCGAGTTCAAGGACGCGCCTCCCGTCGTGGCCAAGGGCAAGAGCGACCCGATCCGCGTGTGGGACGCGGTTCGACCCAGCACGCCGGTGCCCGGCCGGCGAGCCAGCGACACACCGCTCGTGGGTCGCGAGCGGGAGCTCACGTTGCTCCGAGAGACATTCGACCGGGTCCAGCGCGAGCGCGAGCGCGAGCCGCAGCTCCTCACCCTCATCGGGGTCCCCGGGATCGGCAAGACGCGGCTGGTGTCGGAACTCGCCCGCGAGCTCGACCGCCATGGCGACTTGCGCTCGCTGGCGGACAAGGTCTCCTCGCTCGGCTGAGCGGGCACCCGTCCCGCACGTGCCGGCTGAGCAACTCACGTATGGTGCTGCCCTTTGGAGTGACCGTGCTGGGGGCGTGTGTGACCCGCGAGCTCGATGAGGTGGAGGGTTCCCCAGGGACCGGCCGGGACAAGGCCGACCGGCGGCGGCCGTCGGTCTGGTCCCGGGCTGACCTGTGGGCGCTGGCCGAGCTGTTCGCGCTGACCGGCCTCGCCATCGCCCAGCCGGTGCTCGACGTCACCGGCAGAAGTCCCGACATGTTCCTCTTCCGCCGGGCTGACCGGCTCGACATCGTGCTCCTGGTCGTGGGCGTGACCCTGCTGCCGGCGCTGACCATCTGGGTCGTGGAGGAGCTGGTCGGGCTCGTCAGCGGAACGGTCAGGCGCCACCTGCACCTCGTCGCCATCACCGGGCTGTTCACCCTGCTGGCCGTCGAGGTGGTCAAGGCCACGACCGACCTGCGTGGCCTCGGGCTGGCCGTGATCGCCTCGGCCGGCGGCCTGCTCGGGGGGCTGCTGTACGCCAGCCTGTCCTGGCCGCGGCTGTGGCTGCGCTTCCTGACCCCGGCCCCGCTTGTCTTCGCGCTGCTGTTCCTGCTCGTCTCCCCGACCTCCGCGCTGGTCCTACCGGCGCGGGCTCCGTCGGCCCCGGACCCGCTGACGGTGCCCACCTCGGGCGACCGGCCGCCGGTGGTGATGATCCTGTTCGACGAGTTCCCGCTCAGCAGCCTGCTCGACTCCAAGGGCCGCATCGACCGGCGCGTCTATCCCAACTTCGCCGCCCTCGCCGACCAGTCGACCTGGTACCGCAACGCCACCGGCGTGGCCGGCTACACGCCATGGGCGCTTCCGGCGATGCTGACCGGCAACTACCCGGCCGAGGCCCGAGCCCCGTCCTACACCGAGTACCCCGACAACCTGTTCACGTTGCTCGGCAGGTACTACGACGTGAAGGCCTACGAGACCATCAGCCAGCTCTGCCCGCCACGCAATTGCACGTCGTTCACCGGCAACGTCGACCAATCCGGGCTGCGGGCAGTCGTCGGAGACTCAGCCCGTGTCCTGAAGGAGATCCTCCAGCCGTACGACGCCGCCTTCGACCCCGCGCTCTTCGTCGACCAGGCGCAACCGCGGGACGCGGACCTGCGGTCCAAGGCGGCCGCGGCCGCGCAGTTCCGCTTCAAGCAGGTCGGACGCAACCAGCCGGCGCGCTTCAACGCCCTGCTGGACGGGCTGCGGGCGAGCGACCGGCCGACCCTGCACTTCCTTCATCTGCTGCTGCCCCACCAGCCCTGGCGCTACCTGCCGTCGGGCGCCGAGTACAACTTCGAGACCTTCGGGGGCGCCTTCAAGAGCGACCGGCTGCCGGCCCCGCTGGTCGAGCTGGCCCACCAGCAGCATCTGCTCCAG
>DASQUF010000424.1:0-7286 GCA_035641435.1 Propionibacteriaceae bacterium
CGTTCCAGGCCCTTCAACCGCCGGACAAGTACAAGGGCATTCCCATCGTCACGCCTCGGTTCGTCCGGGCCGCGCACCGCCAAGGTCTGCGGGTGGACGTGTGGACGATCGACGACGAAGCCGACATGCGTCGTCTGCTGAGCTATGGGGTGGACGGCATCATGACTGATCGGCCTGACGTGCTGGCCCGACTTCTCGGTCACCAACCGCAGGCAACTGACTGATCGACCGGATCGCCACCAGTCGGACGACGCCGGCGGCCACCGCAAGCCAGGCCACGACGACGTAGCCGACCTGGGCCAGTACGTATCCGGCACCAAGGTCTGGCCGGGCAAGCTGGCCGTCGAAGAACCCGGAGATCCCGCTCACGGCGGCACTGAGGACCAGGACGGCCGAGCCGACACGGGCTGGCCGGCGCGCTGCCTGAGCCGCTGCGACGGTCGCCGCCGTCTGCACGACAAGCATCGGCCACGGGGCGGCCAGAGTGGCCTCGCTCGTCCAGGCGTTGGACCATCGGTTCACGCCCGCGGCGACCGAGACGGCACCTCCGACCAGGCTGGCGGCCACCAGTGCCCCACCCGCTACCGCAGCAGCTCTCGCGCTCGTGACCCGCACGGCCCGCAGTATGCCTGGGACTCGCGACTCTCCGTCCGGTCAGATCAGATCGCGTCGGGTCGGCACCACGCCCTCGACGGGCACCTTCCGGGCCGATGCATACTGACGCTACCGGTGGACGTCGCTCCCCGGCGGATGGAGGCATTCATGCCACGGAGCCGGAGAGCACACGTCTCGACCGATGACCTCGAGCAGGCCCTGGACTATCTCGACGGGCTCGTGGTGATCCTGAGGGAGTTCGACGAGAGGCAGCGCGGACGTGATGGCGCTGACAGCCTGCTGCGAAAGCTGGAGGACATGGACAGCCAAGGCGGCAACTGGGCGCCCCTGCGCTACCAGACGGGAGGCGGCGCAGGGTGGCAGGAGGTAGCCGCAGGCGTCGCCGACCTTCGACGACGCCTGCTGGAGGGCTACGCCGAGGCCGCGCTGTGAGTGGTGCGCCGATTGGTCGCTGAGCCGATGCGCGCGCGTTCGATCGTCTGGCGGCTGTGCTACGGACTCTTGGCCCGTCGTGTCCCATCGCCGGAATGGCGGTTCATGAACTACGGCTACGCGCCGCTCGGACCGGCACTCGCGCTCCCGCTTGACCCTGAAGACGAGTCCGACCGGCTGTGCATCCAGCTGTACCAGCATGCTGTCGGGGCCGTTGACCTGCGTGAAGCCGACGTCCTGGAAGTTGGTTCGGGACGCGGTGGGGGCGCGTCCTACGTGAGCCGTTACCTTCAGCCGCGTTCGGTGACGGGTCTCGATTTCTCGCCCGAAGCGGTGGACCTTTGCGATCGGAACCGGACGTCGCCTGGTTTGTCGTTCACCCGCGGTGATGCGCAAGCCATGCCGTTTCCCGACGGCTCGTTCGATGCGGTCATCAATATCGAGTCTTCGCACTGCTATCCGTCGATGGAGAGGTTTCTCTCGGAGGTACGTCGCGTGCTGCGGCCGGGGGGCAGCTTCCTGTTCGCCGACCTGCGCCCTCGGGACGGCCTGGACACTCTGCGCGGGCAGTTCCAGGCTAGCCAGCTCACCCTCGTGGATGAGAGCGAGATCACGGCGAATGTCTTGATGGCCCTCCGCCTGGACAACGACCGGAAGCTGCAGCTCATCCAGGACCTGATCCCGTGGCCCCTTCGGCGTCCGTTCCGAGCCTTCGCCGGTATCGAAGGCACGATGAACTACAACGGGTTCGCGGACGGCCGGCTGGTCTACGTCAGCGCTCACCTCACCAGAGGCAGCTGATCGGTGCCCCGCGGTCTACCGCACTCGGTACGACCGGCACATTTGTGCGTACGCCGGGGACCCGGACCGATCTCATCGTCCTTCGAATCGAGCAGCTGGGGATGGCTGCTCACCGAGCACGAAGGATGATCATGGCCGTTCTCACCCAAGAGCCGCTCGCCCTGGCCCGCCGGGGGGTCGCCCTGTACGGCGATGTGGAGCAGCGCGCCGTCGCCGTACTGCGGCGGGTGGCCCCCACCCTGCTGCGAATCCCGCTCGGCGTGGTGTTCGTCTGGTTCGGTGCCCTCAAGGTCGCCAACCTGACGCCCGTCGGAGACCTGGTCGCCGGCACCCTGCCGTTCCTCGACCCGATCTGGTTCGTCCCGGTGCTCGGCGGCGTAGAGGTCGCCCTGGGCCTCGGCCTGCTGGTCGGCCGGGCGATCACCGTGGTCAGCGCGGTTCTCGTCGCCCACCTGTGCGGCACCTTCCTGGTGCTGGTCATGCAGCCCGAGCTGGCTTTCCAGAACGGCAACCCACTGCTGCTGACCACCATCGGCGAGTTCGTGGTCAAGAACATGGTGCTGATCTCCGCGGCCCTGGTGCTGGCGGCGCGGCTCCGCGAGGCCAAGGCCGCCGCCTGACCGATCGCAAGGACCGGGTTCATGTGCCTTGGGCCTGTCGAAGGGCGCATGAACCGGTCCTTCGACAGACTCAGGGCGCATCGGGCGTCTAGCGACCAAGGATCGTTAGGTGGTGGTGAACGTGGTCGACAGCTCGGCGGTCGAGTCGCCGCCCACCCAGACGTCGAAGGTCGAACGGTCGAGGACGAAGTCCCGCTCGGCGGCGTTCCAGTAGCGCAGCTCCGCCGATCCGACCGGGAAGGTCACGGTCTGCGACTCCCCAGCCGCGAGGTGCAGGCGCTGGAAGCCCTTGAGCTCGCGGACCGGCCGGGCGGCCGTGCCGTACCGCTGGTGCAGGTAGAGCTGGACCACCTCGTCGCCGTCCCGGTCGCCGGTGTTGCTGACCGTGACCGAGACCGTCAGGCTCTCGCCGGCAGGCAGCTCCGACCGGTCGACCGACAGATCGGCGTACGCGAACTGGGCATAGCTGAGCCCGTAGCCGAACGGGAACAGCGGAGTGCTCTCCTCGTCCCAGTAGCGCTTGGCCTGGTTCTCCGGCTCGTGCGACGTCGTGTGCGTGTAGGTGATCGGGACCTGGCCGACCGTGCGCGGCCAGCTGAACGGCAGCTTCCCGCCGGGCGATACATCGCCGAGCAGCAGGTTGGCGACGGCGGCGCCGCCTTGGGACCCGGGATACCAGACGTCGAGGATGGCCGGCACGTGCTGGACGGCCCAGCGCAGGTCGAGCGGCCGGCCGTTCATCACCAGCAGCACGACCGGCCTACCGGTCTCGACGACCGCCTGAAGCAGCTCGAGCTGCCGGCCGGGCAGCTCCAGCGACGACCGCGACGCGGCCTCGCCGATCATCTGCTGCCACTCGCCGAGGACGACCAACGCCAGGTCGCTGTCACGGGCCAGATCGACGGCGCGCTGCAGCTCGGCCTCGTCGTCGAAGTTCTCCGGATCGGGCGGCGTATTCCCAGGGAACATGTCGAACATCGACGGGAACACCCGCTGGGCCGGCCGGATCCCGGGCGCATACCGGACCTCGGTACCCTCGCCCAGCCGGTTGCGCAGCCCCTCCAGCACCGTGACCGTCTCGTCCAGGTCGAAGTCGAAGACCCAGGGCCCCAGGGTGTCGCGCCGAGAGTCGGCCAGCGGCCCGACAACCGCCACCGAGCCCAGCGCGGCGGCGTCCAGCGGGAGCAGGTCGCCCTCGTTGCGCAGCAACACCGCCGACCGCTCCGCGGCGACCCGGGCCACCTCCCGGTGCGCCGGGTCGGCCAGCACCGTGCGCGCCCGGTCCTCGTCGACGTACGGGTCCTCGAACAGGCCGAGCCGCAGCTTGGCCGCCAGGACCCGCCGGACGCAGGCATCAATCGCCGCCTCGGTGACGTCGCCCTTCTTCACCGCCTCGGGCAGATACGCGTACGCGGGGTCGGTCAGGGCCATCTCGAGATCCACACCGGTGGTCACCCCGCGCGCCGCCGCGTCGGGCAGATCGGCCGCGAAGCCGTGGGTGACCAGGTTGCGGACCGCGTTGGCGTCGCTGACGACGAACCCCTCGAAGCCCCACTGATCCCGCAGCACGTCGGCGAACAGCCACCGGTTGCCGGAGGCCGGGATGCCGTTCAGGCTCATGTACGCCGACATCACGTTGCCGGCCCCTGCTGCGAGCGCGGCCTGGAACGGTGGGAAGTAGACGTTCCACAGCTCCCACTCCGACAGGTTGACCTCGTCGTAGTCACGACCGCCCACCGCCCCTCCGTAGCCGGCGAAGTGCTTGGGACCGGCGATGATCCGCTCGGGTGACCGGAAGTCCTCACCCTGGAAGCCGCGGACCTGGGCCGCGGCCACGGCGGAGCCGAGACAGGGGTCCTCGCCGGCCCCCTCGACGATCCGCCCCCAGCGCGGGTCGCGGGCGATGTCGACCATGGGGGCGAACGTCCAGTGGATTCCCACCGCCCGGGCCTCGCGCGCGGCGACCGCCTGTCCCCGCTCGATCACCTCGGGGTCCCAGGACGCGGCCATCGCGATCGGCACCGGGAGGATCGTCCGCAGTCCGTGGATCACGTCGAAGCCGAACAAGGCCGGGATGCCGTGGCGGTTCCCCTCGACGGCCAGTCGCTGCAGCCTGTTGATCTCGGCCGGGTCGGTCTGGAACAACAACGATCCGCAGCCGCCGCGGGCCAGCGCGTCCTCCACCTCACGGGGCTTCTGCGGCGACGGTCCAACTGCGGCCTCGGGTGCCCCGAAGTAGAAGTACTGGCTGAGCTGGCCCGCCTTCTCCTCCAGGGTCAGGTTCGCCAGCAGCTCGTCGACCCGAGCCTGGAGGTCAACCGCCTCCGTATCGTGAAAATCGGTCATGGTGTCCTCCTGGCGGTCGACGTCGGGGCCTGATGTGATCATGCCGCATGGGGCCGATGCCCCGACCGCTCGGTACCGAGGTTGTCCTGGGCGACGACCTCGAGACGGAAGGACGTTCCGATGCGATCTCCCGACGGTTCCCCTGGGGGCAGGATGCCGACATGGCCAACCTGATCTACACCGCCATAACGTCTCTCGACGGGTACGTGGTCGACGCCGACGGGAGCTTCGACTGGGCAGCCCCGGACGAGGAGGTGCACGCCTTCGTCAACGAGCTCGAGCGACCGGTCGGCACCTATCTCCTCGGTCGCCGGATGTATGAGGTGATGCGGTACTGGGAGACGGCCCTTTCGCAAGCTGGCCTGTCGGCGGTCGAGCAGGAGTACGCGCGGATCTGGCCGGCCGCGGACAAGATCGTCTACTCCAGCACGCTGTCGACCGCCGACACCGCCCGTACCCGGGTCGAGCGGACATTCGACACCGACCGGGTACGCGATCTCAAGGGCCGTTCGGACTCCGATCTCAGCGTCGGCGGCCCGCACCTGGCTACGTCCGCCCTTCGGGCCGGTCTTGTCGACCAGCTACGGCAGTTCCTGGCTCCGGTGGTGGTGGGCGGCGGGACTTCGATGTTCCCGAACGGTCTTCGGATGAGCCTCGAGCTGCTGGACGAGCGGAGGTTCGCCAGCGGCTTCGTCTACCTGCAGTACGCGGTCCGCGCCTGAACTGAGGAGCCGAACGGCCCCCACGCCTACGAGGTCTGCTCGGTGACCAGCCCAGCGGTGAGGACCTCGAGGTCACGCTCGGCGTAGCGACGGTGCTCCCACTCGTCGCTGAGGATGACGGTCAGGCACTCGGCGACTGGGAAGTAGACCGCGCGAAACGTGGCCCCGCTGAGGAGGAGCGAGCGGAAGCGGCCGTCGGTGAGGTCGACGTCGGTGAACCGGGACGCCTTGAGGTCCGCGCTGGTGAAGTCGGGCACCCGACCAAGCCTGCCGGAACGCGATGCCGGGGGAAACCTGCGCTAGACCGGCTCAGGCTCCCGGCCGACCGGCTGCCGCGGCGCATCGGTGAGCGGTTTCTGCTCCGGTACGTCGAGCTCGAGCGGCTCGTCCGGGCGGAGCGTCACCTCCTCGCCGTGGTGCACGATCGGCAGCCCGTCACCTTCGGTGCCCTCCACCAGGTAACGCGCGTGGTGGTTGCGCACCTCGACCCGGACGCAGCGCCCCCGCCAGGAGAGCGAGAACGCCAGCCGGTCGATCCCCGGCGGCAGCCGCGGCGCGAAGTGCAGCCGGTCGTCGTGGTCCCGCAGCCCGCCGAAGCCGCAGACCAGGGCGATCCACCCGCCGGCCAGCGAGGCCATGTGCAGCCCGTCCTCGGTGTCGCCCTTGCGGTCCTGCAGGTCGACCAGGGCCGCCTCGCGGAGGTAGGCGTGGGCCAGGTCCAGGTGACCCACCTCGGCGGCGAGCACGGCCTGGCTGGACGCCGACAGCGACGAGTCCCGCACCGTCAGCTCCTCGGCGTACGCGAACGCCGCCGCCTTCTCGGCCAGCGAGAACCGCTCGCCGAACCACTGCAGGGCGAGCACCAGGTCGGCCTGCTTGGACACCTGCTTGCGGTAGATGTCGAAGTACGGCACGTGGCTGTGCAGCGGATAGCTGTCCTCCTTGGCCGACGCGGCGAAGTCCCAGCGCTCCCGCCGGGTCGAGCCGCGGTCCTGCTCCGGCATGGCGCGCTCGTCGTCGTAGGGCACCGCCACCCGGTCGGCACTGTCCCGCCAGCCCGCGATCTCCTCGCTGTCCACCTCGAGCTCCGACGCCGCGTCGGGCCAGCGCTCGGCCGCCGCGGCCGCCTCCCGCAGGTTCGCCGCCGCCGCGAGGTTGGTGTAGGTGTTGTCGTTGACCAGGGCGGTGTACTCGTCCGGTCCGGTCATGCCGTCAAGGTGGAAGTGTCCGTCCGCACCGACGTAGCCCAGGCACTGCCACAGCCGCGCGGTCTCCACCAGCAGCGGCATCGCGCACTCGCGGTCGAAGTCGCAGTCCCCGGTCCAGCGCACTTGCCGGGCCGCCGCGACGGCGATGTCGGCGTTGACGTGGAACGCGGCCGTCCCCGCCGGCCAGTAGCTGCTGCACTCCTCGCCGGCGATCGTCCGCCAGGCGAAGGCGGCGCCGCGCAGCCGCAGGGTCGTGGCCCACTCCGTGGCCACCGACAGGGTGGCCCGCCGCCAGCGCAGCGCGTCGGCGGCGGCCGCCGGGATCGTCGCGGTCAGCACCGGCAGCACGAAGGACTCGGTCTCCCAGAAGGCGTGTCCGGCGTAGCCCGTCCCGGTCAGGCCCTTGGCCGGGATGGCCCGCTGCTCGGCGCGGGCGCTGGCCTGCAGCAGGTGGAACATCCCGAAGCGCACCGCCTGCTGGACCCGGTCGTCGCCGTCCACCTCGACGTCGGCCCGGGCCCAGTACGCGTCGAGGTAGTCCC
>DASQUF010000425.1:0-6204 GCA_035641435.1 Propionibacteriaceae bacterium
TCCACATCGATCGGCACCACAGGTCGGACCCTAGGACATCCGATTCGTGTGAACGATCCGTCGGGGTCCACCCCGAAGGATCGTTCGCACGGACGGCACGGTCTAGAGTCCCGATCTATGGACCGTCAGCTCGAGGGCCCGGACGTGCACACCACCGCCGGCAAGCTCGCCGACCTGGACCGGCGGATCGACGAGGCGGTGCACGCCGGATCGGCGGCCGCGGTGGAGAAGCAGCACGCCCGTGGCAAGAAGACGGCCCGCGAGCGGATCGAGCTGCTGCTGGACCCAGGGTCGTTCACCGAGCTGGACGAGTTCGCCCGGCACCGCTCGACGACGTTCGGGATGGAGAAGCGGCGGCCCTACGGTGACGGCGTGGTGACCGGCTTCGGCACGATCGACGACCGCCCGGTGTGCGTGTTCAGCCAGGACGTGACTGTCTTCGGCGGCAGCCTCGGCCAGGTCTACGGGGAGAAGATCGTCAAGATCATCGACTTCGCCCTGAAGACCGGCTGCCCGCTGATCGGACTGAACGAGGGCGGTGGCGCGCGCATCCAGGAGGGCGTGGTCTCCCTCGGCCTCTACGGCGAGATCTTCCGCCGCAACACGCACGCCTCCGGGGTGATCCCGCAGATCTCGCTGATCATGGGCGCGGCGGCCGGGGGTCACGTCTACTCCCCCGCGCTGACCGACTTCGTGGTGATGGTCGACCAGACCTCGCAGATGTTCATCACCGGTCCCGACGTGATCAAGACCGTCACCGGCGAGGACGTGACCATGGAGGAGCTGGGTGGGGGGCGCACGCACAACACCAAGTCCGGCAACGCACATTACCTGGGCACCGACGAGGACGACGCGATCTCCTACGTGCGCGCCCTGCTGTCCTACCTGCCGCAGAACAACCTGGAGGACGCGCCCAGCTTCCCGGTGGAGAACGCGCTGGAGGTGCACGAGGACGACCGAGACCTGGACGAGCTGATCCCCGACTCGCCCAACCAGCCCTACGACATGCACGAGGTGATCTCGCGCGTGCTGGACGACGGGGAGTTCCTCGAGGTGCAGGCCCTGTTCGCGCCCAACATCGTGGTCGGCTTCGGCCGGATCGACGGCCGCAGCGTCGGAGTGGTGGCCAACCAGCCGCTGCACTTCGCCGGCTGCCTGGACATCGACGCCTCGGAGAAGGCGGCCCGCTTCGTCCGCACCTGCGACGCGTTCAACATCCCGGTGCTCACCTTCGTGGACGTGCCCGGGTTCCTGCCCGGCACCGACCAGGAGTGGAACGGGATCATCCGCCGCGGCGCCAAGCTGATCTACGCGTACGCCGAGGCCACGGTCCCGCTGGTCACGGTGATCACCCGGAAGGCGTACGGGGGCGCGTACGACGTGATGGGGTCCAAGCACCTCGGTGCCGACTTCAACCTCGCCTGGCCGACCGCCCAGATCGCAGTGATGGGCGCCCAGGGTGCGGTCAACATCCTGTATCGCAAAGAACTGGCCAAGTCCGATGACCCGGACGTGCTGCGCGCCCGGCTGGTCACCGAGTACGACGACGAGCTGGCCAACCCCTACATCGCCGCCGAGCGCGGATACGTCGACGCGGTGATCCCGCCGCACGAGACCCGGGTGGAGGTCACCCGGGTGCTGCGGCTGCTACGCACCAAGCGGCAGACGCTGCCGCCCAAGAAACACGGCAACATCCCGCTATGAGCAGCCTTACCGCTGAGGAAGGTCGGTGATGTCCGACGCCGAGGTCGACATCTCGGTGGTCAAGGGTTCGCCGACCGACGAGGAGCTGGCCGCCCTGGTCATCGTGCTCGCCCTCTCGAGGCGTCGGTCCGAACCGGATCCGGCCACCCGTCCGTCCGGCTGGTCGGCGTACTGGCGGTCGGTCCGGGCCCCGATCACCCCTGGGCCGAACGCCTGGCGAATGTCAGGGCGCCCGCAGTAGCCGCGAGGACCGCTCCTATCGCGCCCACTGTCGTCCTGCGGTGCATCGACATCCAGGTGGCCGGGCTGCGGCTCCAGGATTGATCGTCGAACTCGCCGTGCGCACCGTGGTCCCCCTCGACCGGGTGCCACAGGTTGTCCCCGATCTCCGGCCGTGCCAGGGCGTCGGTCTGCTGGGCGTCGTAGCCGGTCCGCGCCAGGTATCGGTCGAGGAGACCGGCGGCCATCCGGTTGCCCAGGATGGTCCCGAAGGTGCTCTCGCCGACCCACATCCGCGACCGGGGTTGGGCGGCCAGATGGACCACCGCCCGCGCGGCCAGCTCCGGCTGGTAGATCGGCGACACCGGCTGCGGGTGCTCGGGCAGCCGGTTCAGCACCCAGCTGAACTGCGTGGTGTTCATCGCCGGCAGATGCGCCATCGCAACCCGCACCGCGCTGCGTTCGTGCCGCAGCTCGGTGATCACACTCTCGGTGAAGCCGACGACTGCATGCTTGGCCCCGCAGTACGCCGCCTGCAGCGGGATGCCGCGGTAGGCCAGGGCCGAGCCGATCTGGATGACCACGCCGGCGTTCCGCGGTTTCATGTAGCGCAGGGCGGCCCGGGTGCCGTTGACCTGGCCGAGATAGGTGGTCCGGGTGGCCCGCTCGAACTCCTCCGGCGTCACCTCGGTGAAGGGCGCGAACAGGCCGCCCATCGCGTTGTTCACCCAGACGGTGATCGGACCCAGCTCCTGCTCGACGCGATCCGCCGCCGCCTCGACCTGCTCGTGGTCGCCGACGTCACACTGGATGCCCAGCCCACGCCGGCCCGCCCGGCGGACCTCTTCGGCGGTGGCGGCCACACCGTCGGCTCCCCGCGCCAGGATCGCGACGTCGTAGTCCGCACTGGCGAAGGCCCGGCTGATCGCCCGGCCCAGTCCGGCGGACCCGCCCGTGACGACGACCACCCCTCGAGCCTGCTGCGCCATAGCGTCCGTCCTGTTCTGCTCGTCGCGGGTGACGATGACTGGGCCGAACGTACCCAGAGCGAGCGCCCGGAAACGCGCGTCCTTAGGATGCGGCCATGAGTGCGACCGACGAGATCCTGTCCGACATCCCGCTCGCTCAGCTGGCCGCCCAGCTCGGCGTGGACGAGGCGACGGCCGAGGCGGCGACCCGGCAGGCGATACCCGCCCTGCTCGGCGGCCTGCAGGCCAACGCGCAGGATCCGGCCGGAGCCGCGTCGCTGGCTGGTGCGCTCGGCAACCACCCCAGTGCCCTCGTGGACGGCGGGGTCAACCTGGACGAGGTCGACACCGCCGACGGCGAGAAGATCGTCGGCAACATCTTCGGACCGAATACGACCCAGGTGGCGCAGACGCTGAGCAACAATGTGGGCCAGCAGAGCGGCCTGATCCAGAGGCTGCTGCCCATTCTGGCCCCTATCGTGCTCGCCTACATCTCTCGGCGACTCACCAGCGGCAGCCAAGGCAGCGGCGGAGACCTGCTCGGCAGCATCCTCGGCGGTGGTCAGGGCGGTCAGGGCGGCAGCGGCAACGTACTGGCCGACGTGCTGGGCGGCATGCTCGGCGGCGGCGCCGGCCCGACCGGTGCAGGGCAGGGTGGCGGCTCCGGGTCCATCCTCGACATGCTGGGTGGCCTGCTCGGCGGAGGACGCCGCTAGAGCAGCGCCAGCCAGCGCTCGGTCGACACACACGAGATCAGGCAGCGCTCCTTGGCGTCGGCGCGCAGCCGGGCCGTCCAGTCGGTCAACCCGCCGTCACCGATCTCGAGTGGCCCGGACGGCATCCGCGCCATGATCTTGAACCGCAGGCCGGCGTAGTGCGGAGCGCCGGTGGTGTAGGTGATCGAGCAGCGCCCCTCGCCCAGCGTCGTATCCAGCAGGGTCCGCCACGCCGTCAGGTGGCGGCCGAGGAAGTCCAGCTCGGTGGCTTGGGATCCGCGGTCACGACCGCTGGAGACCAGGGCGAACAGACTGAAGTGCGCCGCGTTGCCGGGCGCGAAGCGCTGTGCCCGCAGCACGCGATGGTGGGCGGCCAGGTGCACCTCGCCGGCCACGGACCGTTGGCGGGCCGCCTCCAGAGCCAGCACGTTTGTCGGGTCACTGACCACCTCGCTGGTGCGCACGGTGGAGACGATCCGGTTCTGGTCGGTCGCCCCCACTGCTGCGCAGGTCCCCAGCGGGGCGACCGGTGACAGCTCGGTCCCGACGAACTCGGTGGGGAGCAGGTCCCAGACCCTGGCCACCAGTGCGGCCAACCGCCGCGGGTCCACCCGCGACGGGCTCACGAACCGGTCCTCAACCCACCGCCGGACCAGACGCGGCGGATCCACCCGCGCCGCCCGGGCCCAGGCCAGGTCGAGCAGCTGGGTCTGCAGGTCGGTCGGCGACAGGCCTTCGGTCAGCATCGACCGCGTCCCCGCGGGCAACGCCGCCCAGACCCGGTCGGCCGCCGTGCGGGCCGTGTCTCCGCTGGTCACAACCCCGACCTTAGGGTGAGGCCCATGGCGGTGCGGCTGGTTCTGGCCTCGGCCTCCCCGGCCCGGCTCGCCACCCTGCGGGCGGCCGGGCTCGATCCCGAGGTGGTCGTGTCCGGAGTCGACGAGAGCACCGTCACCGCGGACCGGGTACCCGACCTGGCCGGTCGGCTGGCCCAGCTCAAGGCCGAGGCGGCCGCCGCGCGCCTGGACCCGGACGCCCGAACCACGGTGGTCATCGGCTGCGACTCCCTCCTGGAGCTGAACGGTGCCGCGTACGGCAAGCCCGGTTCGCCGGCCGAGGCGGAGGACCGCTGGCGTCGGATGCGAGGCCGGTCGGGGGTGCTGCACACCGGCCACCACGTGGTCCGGCAGCGCGGCGGCACCGAGCATGCCCGGTCGGCCGTCGCCTCGACCACCGTCCACTTCGCCGATCTCAGCGACGCGGAGATCTACGCGTACGTCGCCACCGGCGAACCACTCCAGGTGGCCGGCGCGTTCACCGTGGACGGTCTGGGTGGTGCCTTCGTGACCGGCATCGAGGGTGACTACCACAACGTCGTCGGGATCAGCCTGCCACTGCTCCGCGACCTGCTGGCCGACCTCGACGTGGCCTGGCCGGACCTGTGGCCGCCGGCACTGAAGGGTTGCTGAAGGACCGGGCCTGGAGCCTGTCCACCGGCCTGGTGCGGCTCAAGACTGGGCGGCATGAGAACTGCAGCCAAGATCATCGTCGCCGGCGTCAGCACCGTGGCCCTGGCCGGCGGCATCGGCGCCGGCCTCGCGTACGCCGACCCCACAGATCCGACCCCGACGCCGACCCCGACCGCCAGCGCGTCACCGACCGAGAAGGCCGACCCCCGGGTGGATGTCCGGAAGCGCCGCGGCCTCCTGGCCACCGCGCTGCACGGCGAGGTCACCCTCGCCGGCAAGCAGCACCGCGTGGTGGTCTTCCAGCGGGGACCGGCCCAGAAGGTGGACGGAAGCACGCTGACCGTCCGGAGCGCCGACGGCTACACCGCGACCTACGTGATCGGGACCGAGACCAAGGTGCGGAAGAACCGTGAGGCCGCCACGGCAGCGGACCTCCAGGCGGACGACCGGATCCACGTGATCGCCGTCGAGGACGGGAGCACGCTCAAGGCGCTCCGCGTCCGAGCGATCGACTAGTCCCGTTCCTGGCGCAACGAGCGGGCCGACTCCCGGGCGTTGGCCCGCTGCAGCGCCGCAACCAGCTCGTCCTTGGTCATCGACGACCGACCCTTGATCTTCAGCTTGGTCGCCAGCTCGTACAGGTGCTTCTTGGAGGCGTTGGCATCCACCCCGCCGGCGGTCGGCGCGTCGGTACCCGGACCGCCCTCGGCCCGGTCGTCCGAGGGCCCGTACTCGTCCTTCGGCTCCCAGTGGTCGCCGACCTTCTCATGGGTGTGCTTGAGCGCGGCGAACGCGACCTGGTTCGCCCGGCGCTCGTCACCGTCGTACGAGTCGAGGGCCGAGTCGTGCGTCTTGGCGTAGGTCCGCTGGGCCTTGGCGTCGGAGCGCTGCAGGGTGCTCGGCAGCTCGTCCTTGATCGGCTCCCCGGACTTTCTCGTCTTCGGCATGTCGCCAGTCTTCCCCCAACCTGACGCAGGGCGATAGTGTCGCGGCCCATTCGCGGCCAAGGCCTGCGTCACCAAGGCGGAGCTCCGTCGGCTGCGCGCGGCCCAGCGCAACGGCGCGTCCAACACGGCGTTGGACCGGCTGGCGCGCGGATCACCATGGCGGCTAAAGCGGCGGTGAGCT
>DASQUF010000426.1:0-18816 GCA_035641435.1 Propionibacteriaceae bacterium
CGCGTACACGCCGCGGTCGCTCGCCGAGAAGATGTCGCTCGAGCCCGCGATGCGGCTCGCCATCTCGGGCACCTGCCCGCGCTCCCCCTTCCAGAACTTGCGCACGGCGTCGCGGTACTTGCCGTTCCACTCGCTCCACAGCGGGGGGAAGTTGCCGACCTGGTATCCGCCGTCCCCGAGGTCCCAGGGCTCGGCGATCAGCTTCACCTGGGAGATCACGGGGTCCTGCTGGATGATGTCGAAGAACGCCGACAGCTTGTCCACCTCGTGGAACTGCCGGGCCAGCGTCGCGGCGAGGTCGAAGCGGAAGCCGTCGACGTGCATCTCCAGCACCCAGTAGCGCAGCGAGTCCATGATCAGCTGCAGTACGTGCGGGTTGCGCATCAGCAGGCTGTTGCCGGTGCCGGTGGTGTCGTAGTAGTGCTCCTTGGCGCCGTCCACCAGCCGGTAGTAGGCCGCGTTGTCGATGCCGCGGAAGGCGATCGTCGGGCCGAACTCGTTGCCCTCGGCGGTGTGGTTGTAGACCACGTCGAGGATGACCTCGATGTCCGCCTCGTGCAGGGCCTTGACCATCGCCTTGAACTCGGTCGTCTGCTCCCCGTCGGTGCCGCCGCTGGCGTAGCCGTTGTGCGGAGCCAGGAAGCCGATCGTGTTGTAGCCCCAGTAGTTGGACAGGCCCTTGTCGACCAGGTGGCTGTCGTTGACGAACTGGTGCACCGGCAGCAGCTCGACCGCCGTCACCCCGAGTGAGGTCAGGTGGTCGATGATCGCCGGATGGCCCATCGCCGCGTACGTCCCGCGGATGGCATCGGGGACGCCGGGATGGGTCATGGTCAGGCCCTTGACGTGCGTCTCGTAGAAGACGGTCTCGTGGTACTCGTGCCGCGGCGGCCGGTCGTGGCCCCAGTCGAAGAAGGGGTTGGTGACCACCGAGAGCATCGTGTGGCCCAGCGAGTCGTCGTCGTTGAACGCCTTCGGATCGCCGAAACGGTAGGAGAACAGGGACTCGTCCCCGTCGATCTGGCCGTCGATCGCCTTGGCGTACGGGTCGAGCAGCAGCTTGCGCGGGTTGCAGCGGTGACCGTTGGCCGGGTCGTACGGCCCGTACACCCGGTAGCCGTAGCGCTGGCCCGGCTGGACCCGCGGCAGGTAGGCATGCCAGACGAAGCCGTCGACCTCGATCAGATCGAGCCTGGTCTCGGCGTTGTTCTCGTCGATCAGGCAGAGCTCGACGCGTTCGGCCACCTCCGAGAACAGCGCGAAGTTGACTCCCGATCCGTCGAACGTCGCGCCCAGCGGGTAAGGCTTACCCGGCCAGATGTCCATCTACGTCCCCTGTGCCCTCTGCGGTCTGATATCGATGTCACCTTCTTCCTGTCGGCGCCGACAGGAAGCTTCCCCGAAGGACCCAGGTTAGTGGAGGACGCCGCGCGTCTTCCGGTGAACCCCTTACCCCGGCCAGCCTGGTTGCAACCGTCCGCGTTGCCCGGCACACTGCCCACGCTCGGGATGAGAGGTGATCTTTCCCATGAGCACACTTCACCGCCGGGTGATTTCGACTGGCCCTGACCCTCGTGCTGGCCGTGCCGGTGCTGCTGCTCGGGACGGCCCGGGCCGGCGCGGACGACCCCGCGTACGGGGCGGGGCTGACGGCCCCGCGGTTTCGCACGTACACCCGGGAAACCGGCACTGTGCCCGCGAAACTTGGTAGGTGAAGTGCCAGTTTCCCGGGTGTACCTGGGAAACTTCCGGGGACCGTAGGACCGATGGTCAGAATAGGGCGTGCGAAGGGAGGCCTCGGTCCTGCATCTGGACCTCGACGCCTTCTTCGCGTCGGTCGAGCAGCGCGACAAGCCGTCGCTGCGTGGGAAACCGGTGGTGGTCGGCGGGATCGGTCAGCGGGGCGTGGTCGCGACGGCGTCGTACGAGGCCCGGGTCTTCGGAGTGCGCTCGGCCATGCCCGCGCACGAGGCGCGGCGGCGCTGCCCGCACGCGGCCTTCCTGGCCGGCCGGTTCGCGGCCTACCGCGCGGCCAGTGACCAGGTGATGAGGCTGCTGCGGGAGCTGTCGCCGCTGGTCGAGCCGCTGAGCCTGGACGAGGCGTTCGTCGACCTGCGCGCGGCGCCGCGGCCGCTGGAGTTCAGCCCCGACGAGATCACCGCCCGGGTGGCCGAGCTCAAGGAGCAGGTGGCGGCGGCCACCGGGGGGCTGACCGCCTCGGTGGGCGTCGCGACGTCGAAGTTCATGGCGAAGGTGGCGACCGAGCTGGCCAAGCCGAACGGCCTGCGGATCGTCGAGCCGGGCACCGAGGTGGCGCTGCTCGGCCCGATGCCGGTCGGGGTGATTCCCGGGGTCGGGCCGGTGACCAGGGCCAAGCTGGAGCGGATCGGCATCCGCACCGTGGCCGACCTGCAGGCGTACGCGAGCGACGAGCTGGCCCAGATCGTCGGCAAGGCGCAGGCGCACGGACTGGTCGAGCTGGCGAACGCGCGCGACGACCGGCTCGTCGAGCCGGAAAGGGAGACGAAGTCGATCTCGGCCGAGGACACCTTCGAGACCGATGTCAGCGACGCGGACGAGCAGCGCGCCGTCCTGCTGCGACAGGCACGGCAGGTGGCCACCCGGCTGAGCGCGGCGGGACTGTTCGGACGCACGGTGTCGATCAAGGTCCGGCTGCCCGACTTCGCCACCTACACCCGCTCCCGGACCCTGACCAGTGCGACCGATGCGGCCGAGACCATCGGGACGGTAGCGGTGAGTCTGCTCAGCGCGGTGAACGTCGCCGGCGGCGTGCGGCTGCTCGGCGTGGGCGTGGCCGGACTCACCGATCTTCGGCAGGCGGAGCTGTTCGAGGACACGGTGGAGGTGGAGTCGGACGACGCCATGGAGCACGAGACCGCGCAGGTCGAGACCGCCACCACCCCGGACTGGCGCCCGGGGTTCGACGTCGAGCACGACAAGCACGGTCGTGGCTGGGTCTGGGGCGCCGGACTCGGCCGGGTCACGGTCCGCTTCGAGACCCGAGACACCCCGCCGGGCCCGGTCCGGACCTTTGCCGCCGACGACCCCACCCTCCGCCGAGCGGACCCGTTGTGACTACGCGGTGATCCGCAGGCGCGCGGCGGCCTCGGCCAGGCCGAGGAACAGCCCGTGGTCGTCGCCGCTCTCCGGATGCCACTGCACCCCGAGCCAGAACGGCCGCTCGGGGTCCTCCATGGCCTCGATCGTCCCGTCGGCGGCCCGAGCGGTGGGCTTGAACCCCGGGTGGGTGACTACCGCCTGGTGATGGTGGCAGCTGACCTGCAGGTTGTCTCCGACGAGCTGGCGGACCAGCGAGTTCTGCGCCGTACGGATCGCCGTCCACCCGTAGGAGCTGGAGTCGGGAGCGTGCTCGTCGTGGCCGACCACGTCGGGGAGGTGCTGCTCCAGCTTGCCCCCGGTGCGGACGGCCATCAGCTGCATGCCCCGGCAGATGCCGAGGGTGGGCAGCCCGGCCGTCTCCGCCGCATCGAGCAGGGCGAGCTCCCAGGCGTCCCGGTCCCGGCGGACCCGCACCGTACGCGGTCCGCGCTTCTGGCCGTAGCGCTCCGGGTCGACGTCGGGCCCGCCGGAGATGATCAGGCCGTCCAGCCGAGCCACCAGGTCCGCGGCCCCGTCGACCTGCGGTGGCAGCAGCATGACGACGGCGCCGGCCGCCTCGACCGAGCGGGTGTAGACCGACGGGAGCAGGTCGGCCGGCATGTTCCACACCGTCCACGCCGCCTGCTCGCGATAGGTGCTCAAACCAATCACCGGCCGTGCCGTCATGGACACCATTATCTATGGCCGTGGTCGCGTGTGTAGTCGTGCACGGCGCGGGGGTTCAAGGGATCGCCCCTTGCCGCTAAACCGGCGTGACGTAAGCAGCACTGATTCCACCGTCGACCAGGAAGGTGCTGGCCGTGACGAAGCTCGACTCATCGGAGGCCAGGAAGAGTACGGCGTTGGCAATTTCCTCCGCCTCGGCGAACCGGCCCAGCGGGATGTGCACCAGCCGGCGTGCCGCCCGCTCCGGATCGGAGGCGAACAGCTCGGTCAGCATCGGGGTGTTGACCGGGCCCGGGCAGAGCGCGTTGACCCGGATCCCCTGCCGGGCGAACTGCACCCCCAGCTCCCGGCTCAGGCTCAGCACCCCGCCCTTGGACGCCGAGTAGGAGATCTGGGACGTCGCCGCGCCCATCACCGCCACGAACGACGCCGTGTTGATGATCGACCCCCGACCCTGCTCGATCATGTAGGGCAGCGCGGCTCGGCAGCACAGGTAGACGCTGGTCAGGTTGACCTCCTGGACCCGGCGCCAGGCGCCCAGCTCGGTGGTCAGGATCGAGTCGTCGTCGGGTGGCGAGATGCCGGCGTTGTTGAACGCGACGTCCACCGACCCGTAGGTCTCGCGTGTGCTCGCGAACAGTCCGCGTACGTCGTCCTCGCTGGTCACGTCGGTGCGCCGGAACAGGCCGCCGACCTCGTCGGCGACGTCCGGCCCCCGGGCCTCGTCGACATCGCCGATCACCACCGTCGCCCCCTCGCCCGCGAGCCGACGCACGCTGGCCAGGCCGATTCCGGAGCATCCGCCGGTCACGACGGCGATCCGGCCGGCGACGCGGCCGGTCATGCGGGGCCCGCCAGGGGCGGAGTGGCAAAGAACACGTTCTTCTCCTCGGTGAAGGCGTTGGGTGCGTCCGGCCCGAGCTCCCGACCCAGCCCGGACTGCTTGTACCCCCCAAACGGCGTCCAGTACCGAACCGAGGAGTGGGAGTTGATGCTCAGGTTGCCGGACTGGATGGCCCGGGACACCCGCAGAGCGCGGCTGAGGTCTGCGGTGAAGACCGAGCCGGACAGGCCGTAGTCGCTGTCGTTGGCCATGGCCACAGCCTCGGCCTCGTCGGCGAACGGCAGCACCGCCACCACCGGACCGAACACCTCCTCCCGCCAGATCCGCTGCTCCGGCGAGTCGGCCAGCACCACCGACGGGGGGAGCCAGTATCCCGGCCCGCTCGGCGCGCTACCGCGAAAGGCCACCTCGACCTCGTCCAGATACCCCTGCACCCGACTGCGCTGGCCCACCGAGATCAGGGGGCCCATCTCGGCGGCCTCGTCCGTGGGGTCGGTCACGACCAGCGCCTGCACAGAACGCTCTAGACCGTCGAGGAACTCCTCGAGGACGCTCGCCTGGACCAGGATCCGCGACCGCGCGCAGCAGTCCTGGCCGGCGTTGTCGAACACCGCGTACGGGGCGCTGGCCGCCGCGGCGGCGATGTCGGCGTCGGCGAAGATCACGTTCGCGCTCTTGCCACCGAGCTCCAGGGTGCACCGCTTCACCTGGTCGGCGCAGCCGCGCATGATCTGCTTGCCGATCTCGGTGGACCCGGTGAAGCAGATCTTGCGCACGGCGGGGTGGCTGACGAAGCGCTCGCCGACCACTGAGCCGCGGCCCGGGATGACGGTGAACACACCTTCCGGCAGACCCGCGTCCCGGCCGAGCTCGGCCAGCCGGATCGCGGTCAGCGGGGTCAGCTCGGCGGGCTTGAGCACCACGGTGTTGCCGGCCGCCAGCGCGGGTGCGAAGCCCCAGCCCGCGATGGGCATCGGGAAGTTCCAGGGCACGATCACCCCGACCACCCCGAGTGGTTCGCGGAAGGTGATGTCCACCCCGTCCGCCACCGGGATCTGCCGGCCGAACATCCGCTCCGGCGCTGCGGCGTAGTAGTGCAGGACGTCGCGGACGTTGCCCGCCTCCCAGCGCGCGTTGCCGATCGTGTGGCCTGCGTTGCGGACCTCCAGCTGGGCGAGCTCCTCGCCGTGGGCATCGACCACGTCGGCGAACCGGCGCAGCAGCCGGGCCCGCTCCCCCGGCGCGACATCCCGCCAGGCGAGGAAGGCATCCGCCGCGGCCTCGATCAGCGCGTCGGTCCGGGCCACGTCGGCCGGCTCGACCTCGGCCACCGGCTGCTCGGTGGCCGGGTTGATCACGGTGGTCTTTCTCGGGGGTCCAAGGGGGTCGTCCCCCTTGCCTCGATCAAGCGTGGTGGTCATCGGATCACATCCGCTCGAAGCCGCGGTGCAGCTCCCAGTCGGTCACGGCGGCGTCGAAGGCGGCCAGCTCGACATCGGCCATGTTGGTGTAGTGGTCGACCACGTCGTGGCCGAACGCAGCCCGGGCGACGGCCGAGCCGGACCAGGCCTCCCGGGCGTCCCGCAATGTCCTTGGCACGGTGGGCAGGCCAGAGGCGTATGCGTTGCCGGTCAGCTCGGGACCGAGCTCGAGCTCGTTCTCGATGCCGTGCAGCCCGCCGGCCAGCATTGCCGCCAGCGCGAGGTAGGGGTTCACATCGGCGCCCGGGACCCGGTTCTCCAGCCGCGCGCTGGACCCCTGCCCGACCAGCCGGACCGCGCAGGTCCGGTTGTCAGTGCCCCAGGCGACCGTGGTCGGGGCGAAGCTGCCGGGGGTGAACCGTTTGTAGGAGTTGACGTTGGGGGCGTACAGCAGGGTGAAGTCGGTCATGGTCGCCAGCAGCCCGGCCACGAAGTGGTCATACAGTCGCGAGCGACTGCCGCTTCGCGGCGAAGAGCGTGGAGAGCGCGAGCGCTCACCCTCCGCTTGTTCCGTCGGATCAAGCCCTCCTTCGTCGGGACGATCCGACGACCAGAACACGGTCGATCCGTCGGCGCCGCGGAGCGACAGGTGGATGTGGCAGGAGCTGCCCTCGCGCTCGTTGTACTTGGCCAGGAAGGTGATCGACCGGCCCTGCTGGGCGGCGATCTCCTTGGCCACCGTCTTGTACACGGCATGGTTGTCGGCGGTGGTCAGCACATCGGCGTACAGGAAGCCGATCTCGTGCTGGCCGAAGTTGCACTCGCCCTTGGCCGACTCGACGTCCATCCCGGCGGCGTACATGGTGTTGCGGATCTCCCGCAGCAGCGGCTCGGCCCGGGCGCCGCCGAGGATCGAGTAGTCGACGTTGTACGCGTTGACCGGCACCAGGTCGTGGTAGCGCTGGCGGGCGGCGTCCTCATAACTGGTGTGAAATGCGATGAACTCAAGCTCGGTGCCGGCCAGGGCGACCAGGCCGCGGTCGGCGACCCGGTCCAGCTGAGCCTGCAGGATCGTCCGCGGCGACTGCCGCACCGGGCTATGGTCCAGCCAGACCAGGTCGCACTGCACCATCGCCGCCCCCGGCTGGTGCGGCAGCAGCCGGATCGTCTGCAGGTCGAGCTGGAACTCGAAGTCGCCGTAGCCCCGGTCCCACGACGAGATGGCGTAGCCCTCAACGGTGTTCATCTCGATGTCCACCGCCAGCAGGTAGTTGCAGCCCTCGGTGCCGTGCTCGAGCACGTGCTCGGCGAAGTAGACCGCGTGCATCCGCTTGCCCTGCAGGCGGCCCTGCATGTCGGTGAAGGCGACGACCACGGTGTCGATGTCGCCCTCGTTGATGCGTCGCCGCAGGTCGTGCACGCTCAGGTGCCGATCGTTACGTAACTCGTTCATCGTCGGTTCCGCTCTCACCCGAGCAGCCCCCGGAGCAGGGCCGCGGTGTCGTCGCAGTGGTTCTCCATTGTCGCCCGGGCGCGGCGAGCGTTGCCCTTCAAGATCGCGGAGACGATGTCGGCGTGCTGACGGTTCGAATGGGTGATGTTGACCGGCAGCACCGGGATGGCGATGAGCATCTCGTGCAGGTGCGCCTGGACGCCGGTGACCGCGTCGAGCAGCTGGTCGGACCCGGTTAGCGACGCGATCGCCAGGTGCAGCCGGGAGTCGGCCTGTCGGTGCTCGGCCGGACTGACGGCCTCGGCAACGGCCGCGTGGGCGTCGGTGAGCAGCGCCCGCTGCTCCTCGGTCAGCGGACGGGAAGCGGCCAGGTAGCAGGCTCCCGGCTCCACGATCCGCCGATAGACGAGGGAGTCCATCAGCACCGACCGCGGCGTGGTCATGGTCGCCGCCCCGTCCTCCCCGGGGGTGACGGGCCGGTGGTGGACCACGGTGCCTCCCGCCCGGCCGCGGGTCGTGCGGACCAGGTTGGCCGTCCGCAGGGCCGCGATGGCCTCCCGCAGGGTGGCCCGGGACACCCCCATCCGGGCCGACAGCTCACGCTCGGGTGGCAGAGTGCTGCCGTCGGGGTAGACGCCCAGCCGGATGGCCGTGGCCAGCCGCTCGACGCAGTCCTCGAACGCGTGCCGGCTGCGGGTGGCCCCGAGGACGGTTGCGCCGAGGTCGAGTCGGGTGTTCACCTCAGGTCTCGTCGAGCACCTGGTCCCGGGCCTTCGTCATGTGCTCGTCCCGGGCGCCGTGCATGAAGGTCGTCTTGCCCCAGGCGTGCCAGGCCACGACCGCGATGATCACCACGACGACCACCGCGATCGGCGCGTAGTTGAAGGTGGTGATGTCCACCGGCGAGACCGGCGGCAGCACGAACAGGATGCAGATGAAGGCGACCCAGGTGACCGCGATCCAGCCGATCGGCGCACTCCACCGGCCCAGATTCCACGGGCCGGGCTCGAAGTCGGATGGAACCGGCGCAGCAGGACCGGCGCGACGTAGGCGATGTAGAGGCCGATCACGGCGATCGAGGTCACGGCGAGGTAGGCCACCGAGGAGATCAGGGCCGGCGAGGCGAGGAGGATGGACAGCACCACGCAGAGCCAGATGGAGTTGGTGGGGGTGCCGGTCTTCGGGTTGACCCTGGCCCAGATCCGCGAGCCGGGCAGGGCGTTGTCGCGGGAGAACGCGTAGGTCATGCGCGAGTTGGCGGTCACCGAAGCCATGCCGCAGAGGAACTGGGCGACGCAGACGATGAACAGGCAGAACTTCGCCACGTCCGGCCCCAGTGAGTCGAGGAAGATCTGCGCCGGCGGCAGGCCGGTCTCCGATCCGGCCAGCGTGGTCAGCCCCTCTTCGGAACCGTCCGGGATGGCGGCGGTGATCGAGTAGAGCAGGATGAAGCCACCGATCAGGGAGACCAGCACGCTCATCACGATGCCGCGGGGCGCGGCGCGGGAGGCGTTCTTCGTCTCCTCGGAGACGTGCGCCGAGGCGTCGTATCCGGTAAACGTGTACTGGGCCATCAGCAGACCCATCAAGAACACGTACGCCAGGTTGGTCCAGCCGGTCTCGTTGTGGAACCCGGTCAAGGTGAAGGACACCGACTGGTGCCGCTCGGGCAGGATCCACAGCACCGCGACGATGATCAACACACCGGCCACGTGCCACCAGGCCGACACGTTGGAGAGGAAGCCCACCAGCTTCACGCCGAAGGTGTTCAGCAGCGCGTGCGCGATGATGATGATCACGAAGGTGACGAAGATCTTGGCCGGGGTGACCTCCTCGACCCAGCCCATGAGGCTGGCGAAGGCCATCCAGGTCGAGGCGCAGCCGAAGTCGATGGCCGCGGTCACCGCAACCTCGCCCATGAAGTTGAACCAGCCGACGAACCACGCCCACTGGCGCTTGTTGCGCCTGGCCAGCCGACCGGCCCAGAAGTACAGGCCGCCGGCGGTCGGGTAGCGGGAGCAGACCTCGGCCATGGCCAGGGCGACGGCGAGCACCATCAGCCCGACGAGCAGCCAGCCCAGGGTCAGCGCGGACGGCCCGCCGGAGATCAGCGCGATCTTGTAGGAGGTGATGCACCCCGCCAGGATCGAGATGATCGAGAACGAGATGGCGAAGTTGGAGAACGCCGACATGCCGCGGCGGAGCTCCTGGGTGTAGCCGAGCTCAGCCAGAGCTCTGGAGTCGTCATCGAGATGCTGGTCGGTCGTCATAGCGGTGTTCCTGTCCCCCGAGTCGGACACGCCGGTGTGCGGTGGCAGCAGTTTGGCGGGGCCCGGAAGAGCCTGTCAATGGTCAGACCCCAGACCTTTTCGGGCCACCCGGATCGCCGTCGACTTCTAGGATCGCCCGTGTGTCGATGTGGGTGGGAGCGCTGGAGTTCGACCTGTTGCTCGGTGACGTGCAGTCACTGAAGGAGAAGCGGTCGCTGGTGCGGCCGCTGATCGCCGAGGTGCGCAAGCGCTTCGAGGTCAGCGTCGCCGAGGTCGACCACCTCCACCTGCACCGTCGGGCGGGCGTCGGCGTGGCGGTGGTCAGCCCCGACCGGGCCCATCTGGTCGAGATCCTGGACTCGGTAGAGCGGCTGGTCGCCTACCGCCCGGAGATGGAGCTGCTGTCCGTCCGCCGCACCGTCAGGACGGCGGACGACTGACGCGGCCCGGCTTCCACTCCGCGGCCCTTACGGGCACTCAGCGGCCGTTGCTGAGGCCGCGGAGTCACGGGAACTGCCGCGGAGTGGGAAGGGTGACAAGCGCTTAGCGGTCGCGCGCGCCCGCGGCGTACGGGTCGCCAAGGTCGACATCCAACACCAGTCGGGTCGGTTGGAGCAGCGAGGTCTCACGACGGCAGACGAAGCGCTCGTCATCCGACGGCCCGGAGATCGTATTGCCGTCGGCGATGACATCGCCGGAGTCGAAGACGTAGAGCGCCGTCGCGTACAGCAGTCCGGCGATCTCGCCCGGATCCCGGTCCCGGAAGTGGCACTGCAGATCCGGCAGGCCGAAGACGTGCAGCCCAAGCGTGTCCAGCACCATCGCCTCGTCGTCCCCGGCCACGGTGAAGAACCGCACGTTCACGATTCCGTCCAGGCCGTCGGGCGCCAGCGTCTCCGGGTCGCTCACCTTCTGGCTGTGCGGCCAGGAGACCGCCACGGGTGGGGACCATCGCGCCAGCGCGACCACCACCCGGGTCAGCGCGTTCACCCGGTCCTGCGGCGACCAGCCGGCGACCAGCAGCTCGGTGACCAGCACCCCGGCGTTGGCCCGGGCGACGGCCTCCTCGGCGCCCTCCCAGTCCCAGGTCTGGCGCACGTCCGGCCGCTGCTTGCCCGACTCCCCCAGCGGGCTCGATGGCATGACGGCCGTGACCAGCGGAGCCGGACCGCTGTCCACCCGACCGTTGCCGCCCAGGTTGCCGTACGGGACCGTGAGCGAGTCCTGCTGGGCCTCGGCGTCCGGTGACAGCGCCCGCAGCGCCTCCAGCAGCTGAGGATCGGACAGGTCCGGCGCGCGCTCGAACCACAGCTCGGCCACCAGCGCGGTCGGCGCGGGCTCCGGCGGCGGGCCCTCGGTCACGGCGATCCTCCTCTGGCTCCCCATCTCATCACGCCAGGCGGGCTCCCATGATCAGCCAGCTGTGCGCCGCGCGGGGGGCCTGCCCGGCCAGTCGCGCGAGTACCTGCGCCGAAGCCGCCCGGGCGACTTCGTGCGGGCGCACGCCCCAGTCGGGCCGGGCCCGCGCACCGAGCGCCTCCGGCAACAGACCGAGCACCACGGCGAGGTACGCCTGCCGGTCCACCGGCAGCGGCCGCACCGGCCGTCCGGGCAGCCCGGCGCCGAGCGCGGCTCCGATCCGGCGTACGCCGACCTCGACCGTCCGCCGCCGGTCGGGATCGCCGCCATCCCCGCGCGGAGCGGTCGTCAACCGGAGCTCGAGACTGGTGGCGAGGTCGTCGAGGTCAGCCTCGGCCGTCGCCTCCGCCACCCGCTCCAGGTGGGTCAGTACCGGATCGAGCGACTGGCCCTGGGTCAGCCGGGCGACGCAGACCTGGGCCGCGGCCAGGCCGAGCCCGGGCACCGGTCGATCGAGCGTCACCAGGCTCGCGGTCGCGTCCTCGAGTAGGTCGGGATCGCCGGTCCGCTCGAACTCGCCGCAGAGCAGGCTCACTCCGCGGCCGTCCACGGCCTCCGACCCGGCCGCCCGAGCGACGAACAGGCCGAGCGCGTCATCGGCCTGGTCAGGGTTCCCCAGCCGACCGTGGACGAGCAGGTATTGGACCACCAGGGCGGCGTCGACGTCGGCGAGCAGGACCACCCCGGCCCGCGAGCGCGGTCCCTCCAGCAGCCGGTCGCCGACCTCGGCCAGCCCGTCGTCGAGCCGTTCGACCCACTCCATCTCGTACGCCGTCACGCCGCGATGCGACCGGATCTCGACGCTCACCCGGTGCCTGCCCGTGACGGAGAGCTCGAGATGCGGACCACGCCGCACGGTGTCCACGCCCGGTGCCACCACCGCCGCGTCGTCGTCGGCCAGGATCCGCGCCGACTCGTTCTCGGCCAGGACCAGGTCCCGAGGCACATGTGCGAACCGGTTCCGGACGAACGCCCGCGGGTTGGCGTACCAGCCCCAGCGCCACTGCACCACCCGCCGCTCCAGCGGACCCAGCTCGATCTCGCCCAGCCCGATGGCGTGCTCGGAGACCGCATCGCAGGCGCCGAGCACCAGCTGGCCGCCGAGCAGCGGACCGTGACCGTCGGGAGCCGGGACCACGTACCCGCCGGTCGCCCCGGCGGCCAGCGCCCAGGCCGGACACTCGGGCGCCGGCTCCCAGGCCAGCTCGGCGACGAGGCTCAGCGGGTCGAGGGTGTGGCTGACGAAGGCCACCCGCACGACCCAGTCGGCCGTGAACGAGTGGCGGACCACCAGGCCGAGGCCGCGCGCCGCGGTGAAGCCGAACTCCACCTCGTCGACGTCCGCCGCCACGGTGGGCCCCGACCAGGGCACCTCCACCCCACCGACCCGGGCCCGCACCCGGCCGCCGACGACCAGGTAGCTGCTCGAGCGCGGGACCGGTCGGACCGCCTCGATCGAGCCGTCGGGCCGCAGCGCCACGGTTCCGCGGCCCAGCCGATAGCTCAGCCCCGGCGCTGGCACCGGCCGCACCAGAACAGGTTCCGCCCGGCCAGCAGCTCCGTACGCACCTTGGCCCCGCAGACCCAGCACGGCATCCCGGTCCGGCGGTAGACGTAGACCTCGCCGCCGTGGTCGTCGCTCCGCGGCGGCCGGCCCATCGCCTCCGGCGTGTGCTCGGGGCGAACCGTGTCGATCCGGTTGTCCCGTACGCCCTCGGGCATCAGGGCGACCAGGTCGCTCCAGATGCCCAGCCAGCTTCGCCGGCTCAGCCTGTTGCCCGGTCGGTGGGGATCGACCCGGTTGCGGAACAGCACCTCGGCCCGGTAGACGTTGCCGACCCCGGAGAGGATCGTCTGGTCCATCAGCAGGGCCGCGATCGGACGGGATGCGCGGCGGATCCGGCGCCAGGCCAGTTCGGGGTCGGCGTCGGGTCGCAACGGATCCGGGCCCAGCCCGGCCATCGTCGCGTCGATCTCGGTCCGGGTGACCACCGCGCACAGCTGCGGTCCGCGCAGGTCAGCCGCCTGTCCGTCCGCCGCGATCCGGACCCGGACCTCACCCCAGGGCGGCGCGACCGGGCCGATCGTGAACTTGCCGATCAGACCGAGGTGGACGTGCAAGAAGCGGTCGTCGGCGAACTCGCAGAACAGATGCTTGCCGTGCGCCGTCGCCTCGACCAGGTGGGTCTGGTCCAGGACCGCGGCGGAGGTGGCGAAACGACCCTGCGGGCTGGTCACCGAGACGGTCCGACCGCCGAACGTCTCGGTCAGGTCGTGAGCCAGCCGGTGGAGGGTGTGGCCCTCAGGCAAACGAGCTCCTCATCGTTGCGATAACACTTCGTGGCGATGGCCACGGTGGGGGGCGGATCTGCCCTAGCGTGTCAGTCATGACAGGTGCGTTGCCACCTGGGGGTCGCTCCCCGGGGACGCACGGCGGGGGAACGCAGCCCTCGGGGAACCCACACGATGCCCGCGACCTCTGGCCGCGCGACTTCGGGCGGGACGGTGCCTCGGGACTGGTCACTCTCGACCGGGCGATGCGAGCGCGGGACGTGTCGCGTCCCGACCTCTTCGACGAGCAGGTCGCCGACGAGGTGATCGACGACCTACTGGCCCGGATCGACGGGCGCCGTACGCCGAGCCGCAGCTAACCTCTACTCCCCGAGTTGTCAGCGTTGGTCGTCGCCGTAGCGACGACCAACGCTGACGACTCGGGGATGAGTGGCCGTCACCCGCGCCGGTCCTCGTACTCGGCCATCAGCCGGATCCGGCGCGCGTGCCGCTCGTTGCCGCTGAACGGCGTGCCCAGGAAGAGTCGCACCATCTCCAGCGCCTCCTCCTCGGAGTGCATCCGGGCGCCGATGCTGATCACGTTGGCGTCGTTGTGCTCGCGCCCGAGCCGAGCGGTGTCCAGGTCGTAGGCCAGGGCCGCGCGGGCGCCCTTCACCTTGTTCGCCGCGATCTGCTCGCCGTTGCCGGAACCGCCGATCACCACACCCAGCGAGCCAGACTCGGCCACGGCTCCCTCGGCCGCCGGGATGCAGTAGACCGGGTAGTCGTCCTCGGCGTCGTAGACCTCCGGACCGTGGTCGACGACGTCGTGCCCGTCCTCGCGCAGGGCCGCCACCAGGAACTTCTTCAGGTCGAACCCCGCGTGATCGCTGCCGATGTGTACGCGCATGGATGCACTATCCCAGACGCTGTCCTGAGCCTGTCGAAGGATCGCCCTCCTTGGCGGACGTCCCTACGCTGTTGCCCGTGCCGGAGGTTCCCGCGGCGCGGCCGATCACCCGCCGCGCCCTGCTGGGCGGAACGCTGGCGACCGGGTTGACCGGGTTGACCGGGTTCGCCGGGCTGACCGGGTGCACGACGTCCGACCCCTCGATCGGCCAGCTCGACGCCTACTGCGTCACTCGGGACACCCTGGAGCGCCGGCAGAGCGTCGGCGGCCTACCGCTGGTCTACGAGCCGACCGGCCGCCGCCAGGCGTTCTGGTTCGACGCCGGGTTCGCCGGCCAGCTGGACACCTGGGTGAGAGAGCTGGCCACCGACCTCGGCCAGCCGGCGATGCGTCTGGACACCTACGGCAGCTGGATCGACGGACGAGGGCAGTGCGACTCCTGGCACCACTCCGGGCGGGCGTTCGACCTGGCCCGGGTCCGGCTGGCCGACGGTCGCGTCGTCTCCTGCCGCTACGACCAATGGCGCGCCGGGCCAGCCGCCGAGGTGGAGGCGACCCGTCGCTCCTACTGGGCCGTGGCGGCGGGACTGCACCTGCGGTTCGCGTACGTGCTGACGTACCTCTACAACGCCCGGCACGCCAACCACATCCACCTGGACAACGGCCGGTCCGGACCCGACCTGTCGAGCTTCCGGCCGCGGTCCCGGGTCCAGGTCCAGGCGGTACAGGCCATGCTGACCTACCTCTGGGCCGAGCCCGTCGAGCTCACCGGCCGCTGGGACGGCACGACCCGGGACGCCGCCCGCCGGGTCGGCGACCAGCTCGAGCTCACCACCGACCTGGAGGACGCGCCCGAGTCCTGGCACGGCTTCCTGCGGGCCTCGGCCGCCCGTGGCGACTGACCTCAGTCGAAGATCGGGGCGACGTCGCGGGTGCGCTTGAGCTCGTAGAAGCCCGGATAGGACGCCAGCGCCAGCACCGCGTCGAAGACCCGGCCCGCCTCCTCGCCCTTCGGTCGGGGCGAGAACACCGGCCCGAAGATCGCGGCCCCGTTCACCTGGATCACCGGCGTCCCCACGTCGCTGCCGACCGCGGCCATGCCCGTGTCGTGCGAGGCGCGCAGGGCGTCGTCGTGGTCCCCGGTATCCGCCCGGTCGGCCAGCTCCGGCGGCAGCCCCACGTCGGCCAGCGCACCGAGGATGGTGTCCCGTCCCAGGCTTTCGCCGTCCTCGTGGATCCGGGTGCCGATCGCGGTGTAGAAGGCCGCGAGCTGTTCCTGCCCGTACTGCTCGCCCACCGCCATCGCGACCCGGACCGGTCCCCAGCCCTGGTCCATGGTCCGCTGGTAGTCCTCGCTCAGATCTCGGCCCTGGTTCAGCACCGAGAGGCTCATCACGTGGAAGCAGGTCTTCACCGGCCGGACGGTCTCGACGTCGAGGATCCAGCGTGAGGTCAGCCAAGCCCACGGGCACAGCGGGTCGAACCAGAAGTCGACGGTGGTCGCCACCGCCACCGCCACCGCCTTCGCCGGCATCGGCTCGGCAACGGCATCCTCCGCGGCGATCGGCGCGACCTTGGCGAGCGCCTTCGCGGCTTTCGCCTTCGAAGCCTTGTCCGACTTCTTCTTCTGCTTCTTACCCATCGGTCCAGCCTAGGAGGGCGACGGACGATGCCGCCAAGGGCTAGTGCCCTCCGCCAGGAATCCGCCACATATCTCCGCCGCCCCGGCGCCGCCTCGCGGCGTTCTCCTCGGTCCAGATACAACCCGGTATCCCTACCCTGCTCGCCGCAGTGGCCGGAGGTCGCTTTGCTCCCGCCCAAAACCCTCCCTCGTCGGCCTAGCGAGCCATCCACCGAGGCGACGGATCTATGCACCGCATTCCTGACGGAGGGCACTGGTGACCGCCGTGCAAGGATTTCCGGCATGTTTCCCGACAACCTGACCCGCGCCGAGGCACGGCAACGGGCCGGGCTGATCGAGACCTCCACGTACGCGGTCGAGATCGACCTGTCCGGGCGGACGGTCACCGACCCGGAGACGCTGTTCGCGTCCACGACGACGGTGGCGTTCACCGCCCGGGAACCCGCCGAGACCCACGTCGACCTGATCGCCGACCACGTCGTACGCGCGGTGCTGGACGGCGTCGAGCTCGACCCGGCCGCCTTCACCGGCGCCCGGCTGCCGCTGAAGCTGGAGACCGGTCCGCACGAGCTGACCGTGGCCGCCGTCTGCCAGTACAGCCGCAGCGGCGAGGGCCTGCACCGCTTCGTCGATCCGGCCGACCAGCGCTGCTATCTCTACACCCAGTTCGAGGCCGCCGATGCGCGGCGGATGTACGCCTGCTTCGAGCAGCCCGACCTCAAGGCGCGCTTCTCCCTCACGGTGATCGCCCCGGAGGCCTGGACGGTGGTCGGCAATGCCCTCGCCACCCAGACCGCAGCCGCCGGACCGGGCCTGCGGCGGACCCGGTTCGCCGAGACGCTGCCCATCTCGACCTACCTGACCGTGCTGGTCGCCGGCGACTACGCGCGGGTGCCCGGCCCGCCGATGGGCGCCCTGCAGGTGCCGTCAGCGCTCTACTGCCGGCAGTCGGTGCTCGAGCACCTGGACGCTGCCGAGATCCTGGCCATCACGCGCGGCGGGTTCGAGGTGTTCGAGCAGCACTTCGGTGTCCCCTACCCGTTCGGCAAGTACGACCAGGTCTTCGTGCCCGAGTACAACGGCGGCGCCATGGAGAACGTGGGCTGTGTGACCCTGCGGGACGAGTACCTGTTCCGGAGCAAGGTCACGGCCGCGTCTCTGGACTATCGCCGGAACACGATCCTGCACGAGCTGTCCCACATGTGGTTCGGCGACCTGGTGACCATGCGCTGGTGGGACGACCTATGGCTCAAGGAGTCGTTCGCCACCTGGTCGGCCAGCTTCGCGGTGAGCGAGCAGGCCGACGACCCGGAGCTGTCCTGGGCGGCGTTCACCAGCAGCTCGAAGACCTCGGCCTACCGCCAGGACCAGCTCCCCTCCACCCACCCGGTGGCCGCCGACATCGTCGACCTCGACGCCGTCGAGCTGAACTTCGACATGATCACCTACGCGAAGGGCGCCTCGCTGGTGGCCCAGCTGGTCTCCTACGTCGGCCGCGACGCGTTCCTGGCCGGCGTCCGGGACTACTTCGCGACCCACGCCTACGGCAACACTGCGCTGACCGACCTGCTGGACAGCCTGCAGCGGGCGTCGGGTCGGGACCTGTCCGGTTGGTCCGCGCGGTGGCTGGAGACCGCCGGCGTCAACACACTGCGGCTCGAGCTGGCCAGCGACGAGGCCGGGATCGTCACCGACGCGGTCCTGACCCAGACCGCACCGCAAGCCCATCCGACGCTGCGCGCGCACCGGGTCGCCCTGGGCCTCTACGCCGAACAGGACGAGCGGCTGGTGCGCACCGGCCGGGTCGAGCAGGAGGTGGTGGGACCGCGTACGCCGGTGCCCGGTCTGGTCGGTCAAGTGCGCCCGGCGGCCGTCGTGGTCAACGACGACGACCTCACCTACGCCAAGATCCGGCTGGACCCGGACTCGCTGACCGCCGTCCTCGCCGGCCTGCCCACCGTGGCCAGCCCGCTCACCCGGGCGGTGCTGTGGGGCGGGATGTGGGACATCTGCCGCGATGCCGAGCTGCCGGCGGCCGACTACGTCGACCTGGTGCTGCGCGGGGTGGCGACCGAGACCGACGCGACCGCGGTCCGCAACCAGCTCAGCCAGGCCGGCACGGCCGCGTACAGCTACGCCCCGCCGGTCCGGCGCGCGGAGCTCGCCGAGACCTGGAGCCGCGGTCTGGCCGATCTGCTGGCCCAGGCGGCCCCCGGCTCGGACCTGCAGCTGGGGCTCGCCCGGGCCTTCGCCGGCGCGGCCACCGGCGGCTGGTCGGGCGAGCTGCTGCACTCCTGGTGGTCGGGAGCCGCCGTGCCGGACGGGCTGGTGATCGACACCGACCTGCGCTGGCTGCTGCTGTCGAACCTGTCCCGACTGGGCATGGTCGGCGAGACCGAGATCGCCGCCGAACAGGAACGTGACCCGTCGGTGACCGGGTCGGAACAGGCGGCCGGGGCCCGGGCGGCGCAGCCGACCGAGGCGGCCAAGGCCGAGGCATGGCGGCTGGCCGTGGAGACCGACGACATCACCAACACCGTCCACCAGGCGATCTGTCTGTCGTTCTGGCTACGCGGGCAGGACGAGGTGCTGCTGCCCTACGTCGACCGCTACTTCGCCACCGCCGAGGACATCTCCGCGCTGCGGGGGGTCTGGGTGGACAAGGGCGGCGTGCTCCGCAAGAACGTGCTGCGCTGGCTGTTCCCCTGGCCGGTCGACAAGCAGGCGTTCCTGGACCGGCTGGACCCGTGGTTGGCCGGCGCGAGCCTGTCCAACGCGG
>DASQUF010000427.1:0-12997 GCA_035641435.1 Propionibacteriaceae bacterium
CTGGCCGGCGGGGTGCGTAAACGCACGGCCATCCAGGCGGCCATCTCGGGCGGCTGGGTGAATGTGATCGTCACGGACCTGGCCACCGCGCGCGACCTGCTGGCCGCATGAGCACTGAGCGGGGCGCGAGGTGCGGGGCAAATGAGCGCCCACGTCGCGGCAGTGGCGCGAGGTGGAGATCGTGTTCACCCGGGGTCCGGTCGGCTCCCGCCCGGCGGCGGGGTGATGACGTCCGGTCGATCGACGGCCGACGTCAGTCGTACCGCAGCCCGGCGCCGGCGGGGTAGACGGGGTCCTCGGTGTCGTTGGCGACATCGGTCTGGGCGGCCAGCACCGCGTCCACCGACCCGGGGACCTCGAACGGCAGCACCCCGACCGGAGCGACCTTTCTGGTCAGCACGTCCACCAGGGCGGCGGGGGAGCAGCCCACGTCGGCGACGATCGCGCCGGCGAACTCGGTGAAGGGCGTCAGAATCGCCGGCCGCTCGAGGTTGACGTTCACCACCAGCGGCACCGCCTCCGCCAGCATCCGCAGCCGCGCGAGCAGCCCCGGCCGGTACGTCAGGGACCCCTGGTGGAAGACCGCTTCGAGGAACAAGTCGTCGCGCGGGTCGAACGGCGCCTCCACCCGGACCACCGCGATGTCGGCCGCCGCTGGGTCGGCGACGACCTGGCCCAGCCGGGCCACCTCCTCGGCCGGTAGGCCCTCGACATACACGGCCCGGATGCCGGCCAGAGGGAGCACCGGTCGACCGTCCAACCTCCCGTTGTGCAGGAGCACGACGGACTCCGCCTGCGCCCGGTGTCCCGCGGCGCGGAACGGCTCGGACCCCACGATCTGCTCGGCGGCGTCCTCGTCGACGAACGGGTCGTCGAACAGGCCAAGCTGGAACTTCACGCGCAGCAGCCGCCGCGCCGACTCGTCCAGCCGCTGCTCACTGATCCGCCCGGTGGCCACCGCCTCCAGCACCAGCTCCGGACAGGCCTCGCCGCCGAGCTGGTCGGCGCCCGCCGCGATGATCTTGACTACTCGGTCCAGTGGGCGGAGGTGCTCGACCCCCCAGGCCCGCGCCGGAAGCGGCCGGCCGGCCACCACGGTGCCGGTGACCAGGCCCCAGTCGGTACAGATCACCCCGTCGTAGCCCAGCTCCTGCCGCAGCAGGCCGGTCAGGATCTGCCGGTTGTAGCCGAAGCCCACCGCCTCGACCCGCTCGCCACCCAGCTCCAGGCCGACCGGCATGCCGTAGTAAGGCATCAGGGCCGACGTTCCCGACTCAATCGCCCGGCGGAACGGAACCAGGTGCTCGTCGAACCGACCGCCGGGATATACCTGCTCCCGGCCATAGGGAAAGTGCGGGTCCTCACCGTCTTGCTGCGGCCCACCGCCGGGGAAGTGCTTGGCCATGGTGGCCACCGAGTCGGGGCCGAGTTCGGGACGCCGCTGGAACCCCTCGATGTACGCGGCCGCGACGTCGGCGACGAAGGCCGCGTCGTTGCCGAACGAGTGGAACTGCCGGCCCCAGCGCGGCTCGGTGGTCAGGTCGATCTGCGGGTGCAGGCTCGAGCGGATGCCGACGGCCAGGTACTCCTGCCGCGCGATGTCGGCGAACTCACGAATCCGCTCCGGATCGCGCAGCGCGGCCAGGCCGAGCGGCTCGGGCCATTGCGACATCGCTCCGGCGGCGAAGGCGGCGCCGGAGTTGGCCGCGAAGCTGTGCCGCGGGTCGGTGCTCACCGTGACCGGGATCGAGTGGGCGGTGCTCGCCGCCAGCTCCTGCAGCGCGTTCGACCAGCGCGCAGACTCCCGGGCCGAGGGCAGCGCATGCACGTTGACGTGGCTGATCAGCGCCGTCGTCACCACGGCGCTGGTCGACGAGCGGGCGACCCTCCCGTCGCCCTCCATCAGCGTGCCCTGTGGGCCCACCTCGATGATGCTGTGGAACAGCAGGCCCGCCTTCTCGGTCACCGACAGCCGGCCGACGAGGTCGTCGGCCCGCTCGTCGGGCGTACGGCGGGCATCCTCGAACGGCGCCATCACCCCGTCGTGGTCGAGGTCCCGGAACGCGGTGCCGTCCGGGGCGGTCAGGGTCTTCAGGTGTGGTCCGGGCACGGGTTCTCCCTCGGTTGCCTCATGCGTCCAGCGCCGCGGCCATCCGGCGCTCCAAGGCGTACGCACGGCGCACTCCTGGCTCCTCGTCGAACACCATCGCCCGCCCCTCGCCGGACCACGCCGGCCACGGGGCCCGGCGGTTGCGGACGAACTCGACCCAGGCGCCGTGCATGGCGTCGGCCAGCGGCTGCGGCGGATCGGGGTGGCAGGAGGTCTGGACCTGTGGCGCGTCCAGGCAGTCCCAGGCGAACGGGATCTCGGCACAGTGGCTGCTCAGCCCGGTGTCGGGATGCGCCAGCCGGAAGTCGTACAGCCAGGTCGGCGCCGTCGCGCGCCGGTCGGCCCGACGGACGGTCGGGACTCGGAACGTCAGGTCGGTGACCAGCTGGCCGAGCACCGACGCTGGCCCGGCCGGCAGAGCGGTGTAGGTGGTGACGTACTCATCGGCGACCGGTGCGAGCCGAGTGCGGGCGAGGGCGGCGGGCAGGTCCTCTCCGGCCACCAGCGGGGCGAACGCCGACCCGGCAGCGGTGAACTCGTGGGCGGTGCAGCCCGTGAGCAGAGGCCGCTCGGCCGTCTTTCCAGCGGCGAGCGACTCCTCGACGCTCGCCGGCAGCACCTCGCCGTCGAGATAGGGCAGGAAGGCGAGGCTGATCCCGCCGGTGGCGAGGATCCCGGCCAGCGCTGTGTCCAGACCGCCGGGCGGGGGACCGGTGGTCACCCGCTCCTGCAGGTTCAGCACATCGTCCTCGCTCAGCCGGGACAGACCGGCGCAGGCCCACTCGACGTCCGCCAGGTCGGCCAGCGCCGCGCCGTTGCGGCGGGCCACTTCGGCATCTTGGAGCGGGAGCGCTCCCGACTGGCCGATCGCCGCCACGAACAGCCCCTGGGCGGCGGGCGAGACCAGCAGCGCCCAGACCGACCCGCCGCCGGCGGACTGGCCGGCGATGGTGACCTGGTCCGGGTCTCCGCCGAACGCCGCGATGTTGTCCCGAACCCAGCGCAGCGCCTCGATCTGGTCGAGGAGGCCTCGGTTGTGCGGGGCGTCCGGGATCCAGCCGAAGCCGTCGAAGCCGAGCCGGTAGGAGATCGATACGGTAACCACGCCGTCGCGGTTGAAGGCGAGCCCGTCGTACCACGGGCTGGAAGCCGATCCGGCCTTGAACCCGCCGCCGTGGATCCAGACCAGGACCGGCAGCAGGGCATTCTGCTGCCCGGGTGCCGGCGTGAACACGTTGAGGTTCAGGGTGGCCTCGCCTGGGAAGGAGGGCTCCGGGATGGCCGTGACCTCGGCGAAAGGCCGCCGTTGCGGCGTCGGGCCGAACTCGATCGCGTCGCGTACGCCGTCCCAGCCGGCGGCCGGAACGGGAGCCGCGAACCGGCGTTCGCCGAAGGGCGCCTCTGCGAACGGGATGCCGAGGAAGGCGGCGGACCGGGCGTAACCGTCGGCCGCTCGATGCCGCTTGGTATTCCGCCAGATCCCGCGGACCGCACCCTGCCCGATGGTCACGACCGGCGCGTCGGTCACGGTCCCACGTCCAGGGTCACCAGCTGCAGCTCCAGGCCCTCCGAGCAGACGCTGATCTCGACGCGTCCCTCGCCGGTCGGACGGACGACGGCGAGGGCCCGGCCGTCGAAGGTGGACCAGGTGTCCGCGTCGAAGCGCTCGGTCGTCTTGGGGTTGGCGCTGCACAGGCCGGCCAGGCGCCCGGCGCCGGAGACCTGGACGGTCACCGGCCGGTCCGCACCGGTGACCAGCTGTTCGTCGGCGTCGCGGAGCTCGATCGCGACGAAGGCCAGGTCGGCGTCGTCGGCCCGCAGCCGGGTCCGGTCGGCCGACACCACGAGCGAGGGCTCGGCGGCGGTGGTCAGGCCGGTCCGGCCGACCTCGGTTCCGTCGCGGTAAGCCACGGCCACGAGCTCGCCCGGGACGTAGGTGGTGTCCAGCACCGCGAGCATCGGGCGCTGCTCACCGACCGGTGTGCGGGCGACCTCGGTCCCGTCCCGCAGCAGGGCGACCTGGTCGGCATCGGCGTACACCTCGACGGTGACCGGCCGGCCCTCGTGTCCCGGCCAGGTCCACGAGCTCACCGAGTCGCTCCAGGCCCATGGGGTCTGCATGGCCACGTCGTGCGCAGTGCGATCCGGGCGCCGAACGGCCACGTACGGCTCAGTGCGCAGACCGTAGACGATCTCCCGGTAGTAGCTGACCGGCCGGCGCCAGCCGGTGATGTCCAGGTCGCCGCACCAGGCGGTCAGGTAGGGGAACTCCCGCTCCACCGCCGCGACCGCGGTCTCGTCCTCGGCGTAGGCGGTCGCGCCGATGCCGACCTCGCCGAGGTAGTCCCAGCCGGTCCAGGTGAAGTCGCCGATCACGTTGGGATGGTCGCGGACCAGCGGCCACAGGGTGCCGATCCGCGACGGGAAGGTCTCTGACCCGACGATCACCCGGTGGGGGAACAGCTCCTGGTCGACGGTGTAGCGGCCCTCGGCGTAGTTGAGTCCGAGCACGTCCAGCACCGAGCTCGACTCCGCCGTTCGCTGGGCGACGCTGTGGCTCGAGCCCAGAAGGTTCATGGAGTCGCCTACGTCGGCGAGCATCTCGTTCAGGTTGGCGCCCAGCTCGGCGAGCATCGCCGGGACCTCGTCCAGCACGGCGAGAGCGGCGTTCACGCCGTTGGTCACCAGGCGGGTCGGGTCCAGCGAGCGGATCTGCTCGGCCATCCGGCGGGCCAGTCGTGCCCCGTGGGGAGTGCCGGTCTCGACGATCTCGTTGCCGAGGGAGTACATGATCACGCTGGGGTGGTTGTAGTCCTTGGTGACCAGAGACTCGAGGTCGGCGGCCCACCACTGCGGGAAGTCCAGCGCGTAGTCGTGGCTCGTCTTGCCCCGGGTCCACATGTCGAACGCCTCGTCCATCACCAGCATGCCCAGCCGGTCGCAGGCCTCGAGCATGGCTACCGAGAGCGGGTTGTGCGCCGACCGGATGGCGTTGAACCCGGCGGCCTTGAGCAGCTCGATCCGGCGCTCCTCGGCTCGGCCGACGGCCGCCGCGCCCAGCGGCCCGTTGTCGTGGTGGATGCAGGCCCCGCGCAGCAGCACCGGTTCGCCGTTGATCCGCAGGCCCCGGCGGGCGTCGACCTGGATCGTCCGTACGCCGAAGGTGGTCCGGACCTCCGATCGTGACTCCCGACCCGACACCGAGGGGGAGACGAGGGTGCTGGCGGCGGCGTAGAGGTGCGGGTCGTCCACGCTCCACCGCAGCGGGCCCGACAGGTACATCCGGTGCCGGACCAGGGCAGTCTCGCCCGGAGCCAGGGTCACCGGCGACTCGTCGACGTCGACCGACCGACCGTTCGGGTCGGTGACGGTGGTGGTCAAGGTCGCCGTGGTGGTCGCCAGGGTCAGGTTGACTACGCGGGTGGCCACTTCGACCACCGCCTGGTCCGGCTCGACGTCCAGGGTGGTGACCCGCACGCCGTCCGGAACGATGTGCACCGGATCGTCGACGTGCAGCACGACGGGCCGGTGCAGCCCACAGCCGGAGTACCACCGGGAGTCCTGGCCGGAGCGCACCTCGACGCGGACCTCGTTGGCGCCGCCTAAGCGTAGGTAGGGCTTGATGTCGACGAAGAAGCGCGCATAGCCGTCGGCCCGGTTGCCGGCGAACTCGTCGTTGACGAACACCATGGCGTGCCGGAATGCGCCCTGGAACTCCAGCCGTACGGCGCGGTCGGCCCAGTCCGTCGGCGCGTCGAACGTCTTGAGATAGGTGTATGCGCCCGGTGGGTAGTAGGCGCCGGCCCCCTTACCCGGAACGTCCGGCGAGCGGTCGGCATCGCGGAGGGCGTCGTGCGGCAGCGTCACCGGCGTAGGCGTGGCCGACACGCCCTGAACAACGGCGAACGGACCTAGCGGTTGCCGGTAGCTCCAACCAGTGTTGAACGGCTTAGCGGTCATGGGCAGAAACCTCGCTAGGTCGCGGTGGGTCGGAGACGGACAACCGTGCTGGGCCAGCGCTCCACCAGTATGGACGGGACCGTGCCGGCCCGGGAGTGCCGGCCAGGAACCCCCGATGTTCGCTGGCAGCGAACATGATGCCCCTCATCAGACCGCCCGATCGTCGAGCCAACGCTCCACCTCACATCCTGGCCTCTGCCATCGTCTACAAGACGATGAGCACCAAACGACCGTTCGAGCAGATCGTGATCCAGCACGGGCCCACCGTGCTGAGAGTCTGTCGGGCCCTGCTGGCCCGGTCCGACGCCGACGACGCCTGGTCCGAGACCTTCCTCGCCGCCCTGCGGGCCTACCCGAGCCTGCATCCCGACGCCAATGTCCAAGCCTGGCTGGTCACGATCGCCCACCGTAAGGCGATCGACGCGCTGCGCGCCGAGGCACGCCGACCACTACCGGTCCCCGAGCCGCCTGAACCGGCGAGCCTCCCACCCGACGAGGGCACCGACGACGACCGGCTGTGGGCCGGCTGGCGGGCCCTCACCGACAAGCAACGGCAGGCCGTCGCCCTGCACCACATCGCCGGACTGCCGTACGCGGAGGTCGCCGACCGCCTGGGCGGCACAGCCGCGGCCGCGCGGCGGGCCGCCGCCGACGGCATCGCGGCGCTGCGCCGCGCCCACCCGACTAAGACCACGACCACTCTGGAGCCGCACTCATGATCGATCAGAACGCGGAAGCGCAGCAACCACCAGCCACCGCGGCGAGCAGCGTCGACATCACCGCACCCGACCTCACCCCGGCCGGCCCGACCGACCCCGCCGAGCTCGACCGGCTGCATGAGCGACTGGTCGCGGCGGCCGCCGCGGAGGGATCGCTCGACGTCGCCTACCGGACGGTCGACTCGCCGCTGGGTCTGCTGCTGCTGGCCGCGACCGAGCAGGGCCTGGTCCGGCTGGCCTACGAGCGGGAGGACCACGACCAGGTGCTGCAGGCGCTGGCCGCGAAGGTCAGTCCCCGCATCCTGCGCGCCCCCGGACGGCTCGACGACATCTCGCGCCAGCTGGACGACTACTTCGCCGGCTCTCGGCGTACCTTCGACGTCCCGCTGGATCTTCGGCTCTCGGCCGGCTTCCGTCGGCAGGTGCTGGACCACCTGCGCACCATCGGCTACGGCCAGACGGAGTCCTACACTGCGGTGGCGGCCGCGGCCGGCCGACCCCGGGCGGTCCGGGCCGTGGGCTCGGCGTGCGCGACCAACCCGGTGCCGGTCGTCGTGCCCTGTCATCGCGTGCTGCGAACCGACGGCACACTGGGCGGTTATGTCGGCGGCTTGGGGGCTAAGCGCACGCTGCTCGCGCTGGAACGCTAGGTTTCGCTGTGAGCCTTGCCACCGCGGCGTGTTTACACTGTAAACTCGGTGTGTCCGAAGGCTCAGCCCGGACCCGCGCACGCGGGCCCCGTCGGAGCGAGAGAGGAGGGCGCAATGAACAGGGGACTGATCGGCACCATCATCGGTGTGCTGGTGGTCATCATCTTGGTGATCGTCATCCTGCGGATGACCTAACCGTCACCGACCACACCGGGGCGGCCGGCGGGCGTTTAGGCGCTAGGCCGTCCCGGTACCGGGCGCGGGCTGGCTCTCGGTCTGAGAGCCGGGCCGCGCCTGCGCCGCAACGAGGGCCCGGTAGCCGGCGCTGAGGTCCTGGTTCCCGAGGCTGGCGCTGTCCAGCCGGTCGTTGATCTCGCGGAGCTGGGTCAGCACCTGGGCGGGAACGCCGATCCGCTCCGCCTCCGCCGCGCCCACGTTCAACGGGCCGGCCACCAGTGACGCTGGCTGCTCCCGCTCCGCATCGCGGGACCCGCGTTGCTCCCGGGCGGCGTCGAGCAACCGCCCCGCCGCATCGGTCCGCCGCCAGTTCGCCAGCAGCGCATCCACATCCAGCCCGGACCGTTCCGCGACCAGGATCGCCTCGCCGAGGCCGACGGCGGTCGCGGCGACCATCAGCTGCTCACAGGCGTGGGCGACCTGAGCACTGCCGATCCCGCCGACCCGCAGACACGGCCCGAGCAGCGACAGCACCGGCTCGATGCCGGGGTAGGTGCTCGACGCCGCGCCGACTGCGACGGAGAGCTCACCATGAAGTACGGCCGACCGGGGCCCGGACAGCGGAGCGTCGACCAGCCGAAGCCGGCCCGCGGTTCGGTCCGCGACCCGGTGGGCGAGACCGCGTAGCCCGTCGGGGGCCAACGCCGTCGCAATCACGGCGATGGTCGGGCTGTGCACCCCGGCCTCGAAACCGCTGGGACCGGTGAGCTGGGCCTCGATCTGTTCGAGATCACCCAGCAGGAAGAACACCACCTCGCATCGGGCCGCCAGATCTGCCGAGCTTGCCGCCCGGGCGGCGCCTACGGCCTGCTGCCGGACCAGCACATCCGGCTTGCGCCCGAAGACCGACACAGAGGTCCCGGCGGGCAACGCATCGATCAGCCGATGGGTCAGCGGGACCGCCAGGAACCCTGAGCCCAGCACCCCGACCGACCGCGGGTAAGGCGACTTCTGCGCGGACCCCGGCGCCACGTCCGCCACTATATTGAGCCGGGTTCTGAGCCCAGGCCGCGCGGCTGGCCGCCCGAGAGCACGATCGATACCACCCGGCGGAGCTCGGCAGTCAGGTCAGGCTCCGGCACGCTGAGCTGCCACACTCCGTAGCGCACGGTGGAGGGGAAACGGTCCGGTTGTGGTAGTCCGAGCGGGATCGGCTGGCTCAGCAGCAGGCGCACCTCCGGGCCCTCGAGATCGGCCTCGAGGCCGATCGCGCCGCTGCGCACCACACGGGCGAAGCCGCCGCTCCGCCGCACGGCCACCGTGGCGTGCTGAGCCTGGTCGCAGGGCGGGACGAACGAGCACGGCACGGGCAAGTCCTTCCTGCACCGATCGCGGACCTTGACTCAGGACTCCAGGAGAGTCAATCTGGGTCGAAGACAGGTTAGCGAGCCTCTCGGCCGCTAGCCTGGCACGTGGGTCGGTTGACGGCATGCGCGCAATCGGTGACGGCCGCCAGTTGGGGGCGATTCCGGGGCCACGGGGGCCACGGACCGAGTTTTGCGGGGCAGCCGGTGGCCACCCGGGCTACGCGTTGGGGAACGCCGAAGAGCACCTAACGCGGTTTTGCTGTGTCCACTTTAGGACATGTCTCCTTCCTGCACCGGTCAATATGCTGACTCGGCCGGTCAATCTGCGTAGCGTCCTGACTGACACGTCAGGCACCCGCCGCACTCACCATCCACCCGGCGCGGGTCAACTTCGGAGGTAGCTCCCATGCACAACACCATGATCGTCCGCGGCCACACGCTCAAGGGCCACACGCTCAAGGGCCACACGCTGAAGGGCCACACGCTGAAGGGCCACACGCTGCGCGGACACACACTCTGACCCGACTTGTATCGGCCAGCTGGCCTCGCTGACCCATGGGTACGCCGCCCGTCACCGACGGGCGGCGCCCTTGTTCACCCCGATAGTGGGCTAGTGGTGCAAGGAAAGTTCCGGTAGTCTGGGCCATAGGCAAGCCAGCACTGATCTTCCGAAAGGAAGCCGGGATACCTGACGTTCCCGGTGGCCTGGAAGCGCATAGCGCGACCGGGCCAGGTAAGAGCGAGCGGGACTTTCCCCGAGGTCCTGCTCGAATCTCCTCCCCCTGGGCGACGCCCGCGGTTCAATCTGGACCGCGGGCGTGGCTTCCAGGTGTCCTCGTCAGGACTCGCCGCGTAGTCCGTCGGACCGCACCAGGGCGGCGCCCAGCTGCAGCCGAGTGGTGACGCCGAGCTCGTCCATCAGCTCTGAGATCCAGCGGCGCACCGACCGCACATTGATATTGAGCGTGTTGGCGATCGCCGAGTCGGTCGAACCGGTCATCAGCAGCGACACCAGCATCTGGCGCCGCGGGTCGTTGTCGGCCGAGAACGAGGTCATGATCGGCACCGACGCGTCCCACACCGCTTCGAACAGCCACTGCAGGGCCTCGACCAACAGCGCGTGCCGCACGATCGAGGCGCGCAGCTCGTGGCCGGGGTTGTATGAGCGCATCGAGGGGATCAACGCGGTGTGCGAGTCGACCAGGATCAGCTTCATCGGAACCGGCGCGGTCCTGGAGCGTTCGCCCTTGCGGGCGAACAGACCCAACTCGGTCAGTCGATCGGGGTCGAACCCCGGGTGGTAGACCACCCGGAGGGTGACATCGCGTTCCAGGGCCCGCCACTCCGGTTCGTCACTGAGGCCCTCCACAGTCACGTCCGGCCGGGCCTGCGCGTACGGGGCCTTGTCGAAGGCGCAGATCTCCCGCTTGGCCGAGTCGAGCAGGTCCCGGTGCGCAGCGACGATCGACTCCCGCCCGACCAGGATCTTGATGTCGTCCTCCTGGGTCTCGCCGGCGGCGAGCAGGTGGCTGTTCAGCGCCTCGGCGGACACGCTGGCCATCTCGATCTCGCTCAGCCGCTGCGCCTTGAGGTGGTTGACCACATCGAGCAACGGGAGTGGTCGCCAGCTCATTGAGGACTGGGTCGCCAGGCCGAGCCGGCGCAGCTCCTCCAGCGTGTCGCGCACCTCGTCCGGTGTGGTTCCGGTCAGCTTGGCCATCTCGTCGACCGAGGCTGAGGACAGCGGGGCCAGGGCGACGTAGGCCGCCTCGGCCTCGGCGCTCACGCCCAGCGGCTGCAACATACGGCGGTTCCTTCGGCCCGGTTCTCGCGGTGCTTATAGGTCAATAGTGACTGACCGAGGCAGGTAGGTGAAGGATACGCTGACGCAACGGGGCGGCGACCCGCTCGCCCTCCGAGCACTTCGTACGCGTGGAGGGACGGCGCAGCATGGCAGAACTGGCACAGATCGGGGTAACCGGGCTCGCAGTCATGGGCCGCAACCTGGCCCGAAACTTCGCCCGGCACGGCCACCGGGTGGCTATCCACAACCGGACCTACGCCCGGACCGAGGCCCTGGTCGCCGAGGCCGCCAGCGAGGGAACCTTCATCCCGTCGGAGTCGCTGACGGACTTCGTGGCGTCCCTGGAGCGACCGCGCCGGGTGCTGATCATGGTCAAGGCCGGGCCGGGCACCGATGCGGTGATCGACGAGCTGATCCCGCTGCTCGAAGAGGGCGACATCATCATCGACGCCGGCAACGCGCACTTCCCCGACACCATCCGGCGCGAGGCCCAGCTCAAAGAGCTCGGCCTGCACTTCGTCGGCACCGGTGTCTCCGGCGGTGAGGAGGGGGCGCTGAACGGTCCCTCGATCATGCCCGGCGGCTCGCCGCAGTCGTATGCGTCGCTCGGGCCGCTGCTGGAGAGCATCTCGGCCAAGGTGGACGGCGAGCCGTGCTGTACCTACGTCGGTTCGGACGGCGCCGGCCACTTCGTCAAGATGGTGCACAACGGCATCGAGTACGCCGACATGCAGCTGATCGCCGAGGCCTACGACCTGATCAAGCAGGCCACGGGGGCCAGTGCCGCCGAGATCGGCAAGATCTTCTCCACCTGGAACTCCGGCGACCTCGAGTCCTTCCTGATCGAGATCACCGCCGACGTGCTCAGCCACGTCGACGCGGCGACCGGCAGCGCCTTCGTGGACATCGTGCTGGACCGCGCCGAGCAGAAGGGCACCGGACGGTGGACGGTGCAGAACGCACTCGACCTCGGCGTGCCGATCACCGGGATCGCCGAGGCCACCTTCGCCCGGGCGCTGTCCGGCTCGGTGCCGCAGCGCGAGGCGGCCCGCGCGGCGCTGCCCGCCCACACCGTCGGCTGGAACGTGCAGGACACCGAGGCGTTCGTCGAGGACGTCCGCCAGGCCCTGTACGCCTCCAAGGTCGTCGCCTACTCCCAGGGCTTCGACCAGATCGCGGCGGCCAGCACGGAGTTCAGCTGGAACATCGACCGCGGGGCGATGGCCCGCATCTGGCGTGGCGGGTGCATCATCCGAGCCCGGTTCCTGAACCGGATCACCGAGGCCTACGAGCGCAGCCCCGAACTGCCCCTGCTGCTGGCCGACAAGTACTTCGCCGACGTGGTCGGACAGTGCCTTCCGGCGTGGCGGCGGGTGGTCGCCGGGGCCGCGCAGAACGGCATCCCGACCCCGGCGTTCTCCTCGTCGTTGGCCTACTACGACGGCATCCGCGCGGAGCGGCTGCCGGCGGCCCTGATCCAGGCGCAGCGGGACTTCTTCGGCGCCCACACCTACCGGCGGGTGGACCGGGACGGCTCGTTCCACACCGAGTGGAGCGCCGACCGTAGCGAAATCGAGGTCGGGGCGGAGTTCAAGGCCCAGGTGGTCGAGCCCAAGGAGGCCGAGAAGGTGGACACGCCCGCGCAGTGAGGGTGTGTCAGCGGCTGGGCTGTTTGGACGCTGCTCGGAGCAGCGATCGGTCACCGCGGCTGGTCACGGCGTAGACGACCAGCAGGGCCAGGGTCATCCCAGCCGCGATGACGGCCGGCGCCCGCAGGCCAGCGATATCAGCGGCGATACCTCCGGCCAGGGCGCCCGCCGGCAGAGCCGTGATCGACAGCATGCGGGCGGCGCTGTTGACCCGGGCGAGGATCTCGGCGGGCACCACCCGCTGCCGCGTCGACACCGAGACGACGTGCCAGACGGCAAAGCCGAATCCTGTTCCTCCCCAGGCCAGGGCAACGGTGATCGCATTCGGCGCGACGGCGAGCAGCAGGTCCACGAGACCGCAGAGTCCGAGACTGCCGAGCTGCAGCCACCACCGGTCCATCCGAGCAACCAGGAACGGGGTGGCCACCGCGCCGCCGACGCCGCCCAGCGCCCCGATGCCCAGCACCAGGCCGTAGCCGGCGGCGGACAGGCCGATCGGGCCGGTGGCCAGCAGCACGAGGGTCGACTCCCAGACCCAGGTGGTGAACACCAGGCACGCGC
>DASQUF010000428.1:0-3400 GCA_035641435.1 Propionibacteriaceae bacterium
CTGGTGGTCGTGCGCTCCCGCGCCCTCCCGGAGGCCTCGGGCAATCGTGCTAGCCTTGCCCGGCTGGTTCGCGCTGCGCCCTCGGGCGTGCGCGAATCGCGCGCGAGTGGCGGAACGGCAGACGCGCTGGCTTCAGGTGCCAGTGTCCGCAAGGACGTGGGGGTTCAAATCCCCCCTCGCGCACCAGACATTTCGACTCCCGGCCAACGACGACCAGGGTCCGCCATGCCAGTCCCGCCAAGAACCGGTCACAGATTGCCGGTTGTTGGCCGTCCGACCTGCAGTCGGTGACCGGTTTTGCATGCGAAGCAACCTCAGCTGCACCGGATGGGCTCGAGGGCCTGGCTGATGGCGGTCAGGGTCTGGTCGACCACGCGGTAGTAGGCCCACTTGCCGCGCTGCTCGCGGGTGATCAGGCCCGCCTCGACCAGGAGCTTCATGTGGTGCGACACGGTCGGCTGTGACAGCGAGTCGCCTCCACGTCGATAGCCGAGCGCTGACCATCAGCAGGCCATGTCCGTTTCGTGACATTTCCGATAGCGGACATGGCCGAGACTTCGGGCCACGTTGCGGCTTAACGTCTACGTAGCGCTGGCGGATACATCGGGGGATTGACGCCACGCCGAAGGCGGGATCGGATCGCTCAATGATCCGATCCCGCCATTAGTTTCCCCCGGAAACTAGGCCTGGGCCAGCGACACGCAAATTCGACCTACACGGTCAGTCGCGGCCGGCGGGGACCAGCCCGCTGATCAACGTCTCGACCCGGCGTCGGATCTCGTCCCGGATCGGCCGAACCGACTCCACGCCCTGACCAGCGGGATCGTCGAGCACCCAGTCCTCGTACCGCTTGCCGGGGTAGAACGGGCAGGTATCGCCGCAGCCCATCGTGATCACAACGTCGGACTCGCGCACCGCCTGGTCGGTGAGAACCTTGGGCTTCTCGGCGGCGATGTCGATGCCGACCTCCGCCATCGCCTGCACCGCCGCCGGGTTGATCTGGTCGGCGGGCGCGGAGCCGGCCGACCGGACCTCCACCGCACCCGAGGACAGGTGGGTCAGGAACGCCGCCGCCATCTGGGAACGACCGGCGTTGTGGACGCAGACGAACAGCACGCTGGGCTTGGCCATGGACCTCAGCCTCTCTCGGGAAGGGAACGGGCGGTGTGGGGGAGGACGGCCTGCGCAGCGGTCGCCGCCGCATCGGGAAACAGGTAGCGGACCGCGGCGAGCCCGAGGAGGCCGCCGACGATCTGCGACCCGATGAACAACAGGGCGGAGACGGGCGCGATGCTGGCGAAGGTGTCGGAGAAGATCCGGCCGATGGTCACCGCCGGGTTGGCGAAGGAGGTCGAGCTGGTGAACCAGTACGCCGAGCCGATGTACGCGCCGACGGCGGCCGCGGACAGGGCGGCCCGGCCGGTCCGGGCCAGCGCGAAGATCAGCAACACCAGCCCGGCGGTGGCGACCACCTCCGCGATCCCGTGACCGACCGACAGTCGCTCCTTCGCCGAGACCTGCACCGCCGGAAGGTCGAACATCACGTTGGCCAGCACCGCACCGGCGATGCCGCCGACAGTCTGGGTTGCCGCGTGGGCCAGCGCCTCGCTCCCCGAGAGGCCGCCGCCCCTCCGGCGGGTCAGCAGCCAGTCGGCGACCGACACCACCGGGTTGAGGTGGGCGCCCGACACCGGGCCGAAGATCAGGATCAGCACCGCCAGCCCGAGCGCGGTCGCGATGCTGTTCTCCAGCAGCTGCAGCCCGGTGTCATTCGGGGACAGTTCTGCCGCCGCGATTCCGGAGCCCACCACGACGGCCGTCAGCAGTGCGGTGCCGAGACCCTCGGCCACCAGCCGACGCGTCAACGGCACGGCGGCAGGCTTGACCTCCGACATGCCTCAACCATACTTGACTCAACGCTTATGGAGATAACTTGAGCCAGCACGCGGACGCGCGGATACCGCTTCTTGCTGCCCTGGCCGAGCCGGTGCGGCTGGCCATGGTGGACCACCTCCTGTTCGGGGACGCGTCACCTGGGGAGCTGAGCGCCCAGGTCGGCCTGGGCAGCAACCTGCTGGCTCACCACCTTCGAGTCCTGGAGGAAGCGGGGGTGGTTACCCGGGTGCGGTCCGAAGGTGACCGGCGCCGCAGCTACGTCCAGCTGCGCACCGATCACCCCCTCGTCCTGGCCGCCGCGACCACGAAGGGATCGGGCGTACGCGCGGCGCGGGTGGTCTTCGTGTGTACGGCCAACACGGCCCGGTCGCAGTTGGCCGCTGCGACCTGGAACCAGCTGAGCATCATCCCGGCGGCCTCGGCCGGAACCCATCCCGGTCCCCGGATCCATCCGCGAACCATCGCCACCGCCCGCCGGCATGGGCTGCGGCTGGCGTCCGACCGGCCCGTCGCCGTCGAGAACCAGCTCCGGTCCGACGACCTCGTCGTCGCCGTCTGCGACAACGCCCACGAGGAGCTGGCCGCCGATCTGCCCCGGCTGCACTGGGCGGTCGCCGACCCGGTTCGCGTCAACACGGACGCCGCTTTCGAGGACGCGTACGCCGATCTCAGTCGTCGGGTCCGTCACCTCACCGCCGTCTGCGACTCAGCTGCGTCGTGACGCTCTGGCCGCCCCGAGCGCGTTGAGCCCAACTCCCCAGATGGTCAGCATCACCAGCCACTGGGCCCAGTTCGTCGAGCTCATCTCGCCGGACAGCAGGTGCTGGGCCGACGGATACGGGGTGAGCCAGGCCTGGAGCGGCCGGACGGCGTCCAGGGCGCCGAGGAGCCGCCACAGTCCAAGGGGCAGCACGATCGTGGCCAGACAGGCCATTGCCGGCCGTCGCTGCAGCAGCAGACCGAAACCAGTTCCGACCAGCTGGGCCACTCCCTGCACCAGCAGGCTGCCGACGGCCACTACGCCGGCGTTCTGCCACCGATCGGCACCCGCCTCCGACGGAACAATTGCCGTCGCGCTGGCGCAGACGGCCACTCCGAAGGCGGCGATCAGCAGCGCCAGCACTACCGCTGCGGCCACCGTGGACAGGATCGCCGCCGGTCGGGTCGGCCGCCGGAGCCCGGCGACGAGCAGCACGCCGAGGATCGGCACCGTCGCCGACATCAGCAGCTGCGCGGGGCCGGAGATCGACGCGAACGTCCGCTCACTCGGTGGGGTGGCGGCGGCGACCGCGGCGACGGCCACGACTCCCAGCAGCAGGGTGATCACCACGAGCCATCGGCGCCCACGGGTGGCCAAGGCGCGCGAACCAGCAGCGAGAGCACTCACAACCGACCTTCCACGCCTCGGAATGTAGCGAGCGGCTGGTCGGCGCCGTGCTCGACCGGGCGCAGCAGCGGCTGGCCGGGATTTGGTTGCCCAGGCCGAAGGGCAGCTGGGCCATGA
>DASQUF010000429.1:0-3875 GCA_035641435.1 Propionibacteriaceae bacterium
CCCGAGGCGCCGGTGGGGTTCACCGCCGACGGAAAGTCGTGGCGGCTCGATCGGGCCGACGCCGGCTACCTGGCCTCGGTGCCGGGGATCGGTGACTCCCTGCGCCCGTGGCCGGCGCTGGTCACCCTGGGCCAGGACGACCGGGATCGCCAGGTGCTGGCCGACCTGGAGTCGCTGCGACTGCTCCATCTCGACCGGACGACGGCGTTCGACGCCGAGGGTGTGCTGGCGGCCATGGCGGTCGAGCTGTCGTTCTCACCGTGGGCCGACGAGATGATCCTGACCCTGGTGGGATCCGATGAACGGCTGCCGGACGCGCTCGGCAAGCACAACGTGACCCAGACCGATGATTTCGATGCGCTGCTCGACCGGCTCGAGCAGCGCGCTGCGGTGCAGCGGGAGCACCAACCGCACGCTGTGCTCAGTCAGCACCGCATCGACCCGGACCTGGCCGATCCGTGGGCGCCGGAGATCGTGCTGGTCAACCGGACGCTAGGTGATGCGCAGCGGGCGAGGCTGCAGCGGATCCTCGACAGCGAACCGCAGGTCACCATGGCCGCGGTCCTGGTGGGTCCAGCCCCCGACGACCGACGGTGGGCGCTCGCCGCTGACCCGGCGCGCCCGGAAACGAGCGCGGTCCTCACGCCGGGTGATCGAGCCCTGACTCCCCAGCGGATCGAGCCGCCGGCGCGCGAGGCGGTGCTCGATCTGGTGCGGACCACGGGCTTGGCGGAGACCAGTCCAGCCCCCTGGTGGTGGCACGACGCCGAGGTCCAGGCGAAGTCACCGCCGGACAACGTGACCTATCTCGAGGCGCGCAGCGCCACCTGGGGCCGAGCGGACACGGAAAGGGGGTCGGTGATCATGAGAGTGCTGGAGGGCACCGACGACGCGACGACCCCATCGCCGTACCCCGTCCTGCAGCTGCTCGGCCCGATCAACCTCGTTGGGGCAACCGGTCCGCTGCCGCCGCGAGCGGCGAAGCAGTGTCTGGAGTACTGCGCCTGGCTGCTCGAGCATCCGGGCACCAGCGCCCGGGCCATGGTGTCGGCGCTGGCCGTGGCGGAGGGCACGCGGCGATCCAACATGAGCCGCCTCCGCAGCTGGCTGGGCGAGGATCCGGACGGCAAACCGTACCTGCCCGACGCGTATACCGGGCGCATCGCACTGCATCCCGCGGTCAGCTCGGACTGGCAGCGGCTGCAGATCCTGACCGGCGGCGGGGTGAACCGGACCTCCGACGACGGCCTGCAGGCGGCGCTGGAACTGGTCCGCGGAGCGCCGTTGGCCGATGCGGCGCCCCACGAGTGGCACTGGGCGGAGGAGCTGCGGACCGACATGATCTCCTGCGTCCGCGACATCGGGGTCGAGCTGACCGACCGGGCGCTGGCGGTTGGCGACATCGACCTGGCGCGCTGGGCCGCTGCCCGCGCCCTGGTCGCGGCGCCGGGCGATGAGCTGTTGCTGGCCGCGCGGATCCGGACCGAGCACCTGGCGGGCAACCCCGCTGAGACCGAACGGCTGACCTTGCAGCTTGCCGCCCAGGCCCGAACCCTCGGTATCGACCTCGCCCCGGAGACAGTGGCGCTGCTGCAGCGGGTGATGGAGGGGCAGGTGCGGGCTCGGCTCGCGTAGTTGTGAGCGAGGGGCGGACCACCCCTTGGACCCCAGCGGCGCGCGCACAAGCACACACGGGAGCGCGCCCGGTGTCAGTGGCTGCCGCCAGACTGAGTGGGATGAAGACTCAGTACTACACCGCCACCAGCATCGACGGCTTCATCGCGGATGCGAACAACTCGCTCGAGTGGTTGTTCGCAGTCGGTTCGCCCGGTGAGCCCGGGCCACTCGACGAGTACTCCCAGTTCATTGCCGAGGTCGGGGCCGTGGCGATGGGTTCGACGACGTACGAGTGGATCGCCGCGCACACCGGGTTTCTCGATGACCCGAGCAAGTGGGAGTACGCCGTACCGACCTGGGTGTTCAGCAGCCGCGACCTGCCGATCCCCGAGGGTCTTGACATCCGTCTGGTCCGCGGTGACGTACGTCCGGTGCACGACGAGATGGCCGAATCGGCGGCCGGCCGGAATGTCTGGCTGGTCGGCGGCGGCGAGCTGGTCGGTCAGTTCCACGACGCCGGCCTGCTCGACGAGCTGATCCTCGGCGTCGCGCCGGTGTTCCTCGGCGCCGGAGCCCCGCTGCTGCCGCGCCGGATCACCGCACCCAGCCTGCGGCTGACCGACGTCACCCGCTACGGCGAGACCTTCGTGACCCTTCGCTACTCGGTGAACCGGGCGACTGATCGTTCACCTTGATCGCTCGCCCGACTGACCGGAATCCTGCTTTCTCTGGCGAAATCCCATAGGCGGCGGATGCAATCTTCGTGGGATGCTCGGCGCGTGCCGGAGACCACGACGCTGACCCGTGCCCGGACGGGTATCCATCCCGCCTGGCCGGTGGCCGTGGTCGCGTTCATCGCGCTGGTCGGCGCGGCGGGCTTCCGCGCGGCGCCGGGCGTGCTGATGGTGCCGATGGAGCAGGAGTTCGGCTGGTCGCGCACGCTGTTGTCCAGCGCGGTCAGCGTCAACCTGATCCTCTACGGGCTGATGGCGCCGTTCGCGGCCGCGCTGATGGACCGCTTCGGGGTTCGCCAGGTGACCAGCTTCGCCCTGCTGCTGGTCGCTGCGGGCAGCGGGCTGACCATCTTCGTCACCTCCGGCTGGCAGCTGGTGCTGACCTGGGGCGTGCTGATCGGACTGGGCACCGGCTCGATGGCCATGGTGTTCGCCGCCACCATCGCCAACCGCTGGTTCGTCGCCCGCCGCGGCCTGGTGACCGGCATCCTGACCGCAGCGGCCGCCGCCGGGCAGCTGATGTTCCTGCCGGTGATGGCCAACCTCACCGCGTCCTCCTCCTGGCGCGCGGCCTCGATCGCCGTCTCCGTCGCCGCCATCGCCGTGGTCCCGTTCGTCGTCGTGGTCCTCCGGGACTACCCGACCGACCGGGGCGTACGCGCCTACGGTGCGCCGGCGGACCAACCGGACTTGCCACCGCCGGACCCATCCGGGGCCGCCCGTCGCGCCGTCACCGCGCTCCGGGACGCCAGCCGGACCACCACCTTCTGGGCTCTGGCCGGCGGCTTCGCCATCTGCGGAGCCACCACCAACGGGCTGATCGGCACCCACTTCATCCCGTCGGCCCACGACCACGGCATGCCGGAGACCACCGCCGCCGGGCTGCTCGCCCTGGTCGGCATCTTCGACATCGCCGGCACCATCGTGTCCGGCGCGCTGACCGACAAGATCAACCCGCGCATCCTCCTCGCCGGCTACTACTTCTTCCGCGGGGTCGGGCTGCTCGTGCTGCCCTGGCTGCTCGCCGACACGGTGCAGGTCAGCATGCTGATCTTCATCATCGTCTACGGCCTGGACTGGGTAGCGACGGTGCCGCCGACCGTGGCGCTGTGCCGCGAGGCCTTCGGCACAGAAGGCATCATCATCTTCGGCTGGGTCTTCGCCTCACACCAGATCGGCGCGGCGATCGCCGCCGCGGCCGCCGGCCTCATCCGGGACACCACCGGCGAGTACACCATCGCCTGGTTCAGCGCCGCCGCCCTCTGCGCCGTCGCGGCCGCAGTCTCCTTCGGGATCCGCCGTGCGCCCGCCCCCGTGTTGTCGACCTGAGTGATCGGCACGACCCGCCGAGCGTCATCGGCAGAAGCCACCAGCCAGCCCGGCGAGCGTGGAAGGGCCTGGCGGGAGCCGGAGCCTGCGAGGGCGGATGGTTGCGAGCCGGGCTGGGGGGTGGCTCCTGCCGACCAGCGAGGACGGCCTGGCGGGAGCGCGAGCCTGCGAGCGCGGATGGTTGCGAAGCGGGTC
>DASQUF010000430.1:0-14040 GCA_035641435.1 Propionibacteriaceae bacterium
CACGCCAACCCCCGAATGCCGGCACGATGATATGTGACGCGCTGGACGCAGCGCCTCAGTGGGACGCGCATGCGGACGGCCTGTTAACGGAGAGTCGATCAGGTGACCTTGCGCTTGCGTCCCTGCCCGTAGGTCCAAATCAGGGTCACCAGGATCGCACCTACGATCGAGCCGATGATGCCGCTCGGCCGCAGCGCGAGGCCGTCGCCGGACAGCAGGCTGACGAGCAGGCCGCCGACCAAGGAGCCGAGCAGTCCGGCGACGATGGCGGTACTCCAGCTGATGCGGTGGGCGCGGGTGCCGAGCAAGAGCTGCGCCACGGCTCCCACGAGCATGCCGAACAGCAGGATTCCGATGATGAGCATGGTCTGACGCTACCGTCCGGAGACCCCCTGCTCGTCCGAACAGCCGCCACTAAGCGTGTCGAGGCGCCGGCCGCCGTGTTGGCGGCCACGGCACCGACCAGCGCACTCGCCCGCCGGAGCGGGCCCTCCGACGTTGCCACGGATCAACGACCGCATGGCGGGCAGTGATGATCGATGCGAAGGGCACGAGGCGGGGCGACGCGTTACTACGACAGCGGTGGCGCGGCCGAGTTCGCTGCCGGTTCAGAGGTGAAGAGGTTGAGCCCGAGCCGCTCGGCCAGGTACTTCGTGACGAGTTGGCCACGTACGCTGTTGCCGGCGGAATCGAGCGGAGGCGAGAAGGTCGCCAGGCCGCCCTTGCCGGGTGAGACGGTCACGATGCCGCCGCTGACGCCGCTCTTGCCTGGCATCCCGACCTGGTACAGCCAGTCCCCCGACAACTCGTACAAGCCGGCAGTGGCCATGACCGCGAGCACCCGCCGGCAGACCCCCGCGACGACAACCCGCTCGCCCGTCATCGGATTCACCCCGCCATTGGCCAACGTGGCAGCCATCACCGCGAGGTCGTGGACGGTCACGTCCAGGGAGCACTGCCGGGTATAGACGTCGGTTGCCTCATCCGGGTCGAAGTAGAGCCGCCCGTAGCTCACCAAGAGATGGGCGATGCCTTGGTTGCGCAAGTTGGTGGCCGATTCAGATTCGTAGACATCCGTGCTCAAAGTGAGCTCGCGGCCGGCGAAGCGTGAAAGCCCATCTCGGATCGTCTCCCACTTCTCGTCCCTCGTGTCGCCGGGAACGAGGCTCGTGGTCGCGATCGCACCCGCGTTCACCAAGGGGTTCATCGTCCTGTCCTCGTTCAGCTCGACCGCCATCAGGGAGTTGAACGGGAATCCTGTGCTGTTGACGCCCAGCCGATGCCGCGCCGCCTCATACCCGATCGCCTCGCAGACCAGCGCGAACACGAATGGCTTGGAGACGCTCTGGATCGAGAACGCCGTCTCGACGTCACCGATCTCGAAGAACCGGCCCCTCACCCCAACCACACTGATCCCGAACAGCTCAGGCGATGCGCTGGCCAGCGCGGGGATGTAGTTGGCGACGGCACCGTCGCCGTTCGCCCGGTAGCGCTCGTACGCCTCGGTGACGGCACCGGTTACCTGCTCGGGCTGGGGAAGCTCGCCGGTGGACACCAGCGAGTCCGCCGTCGCCTCGTCAAACGGGAGGCTCTCGTGCATGGAAAGCTTGGTCATGAGATCCCTACTGGTGCGTACGGGCAGCCTACGACTGTCACGCCCGGTCGCGCGGTCCGCAGCCTCGCCGCACGAATGACAATCCGGTGGGCGGCCGGCGAGACCCGCAGCGGGACAGCAGGCAACCATCGGTTCAACCGAGGAGCAAACGCCTCGGCCGGCTTGTTGCGGAAGTGTGGCGATGCCTTGCTCGTGGTGGACCGAGGACAGCGCGGTCTTCAGTGCCTGTAGAGACAGTTCTGGCGCAGTCGCCTCGTTGCGACTGCGCCAGAACTGCGGACCTATCGGTGCGAGGGCGCTACTTCACGCCACCCGCGGTCAACCCAGCCACGATTCGGCGTTGGAAGATCAACACCGCAATCAGTAGTGGCACGGTCACGATCACGCCGGCCGCCATGATGCTGCCGTACGGCGTATCGAAGCCCGTGGTCCCGGTGAACTTGCTGATCGCCACCGTCGCCGTCTGTTTGTCGGGGGCCTGCAGGAACGTCAGGGCAAGCAGGTACTCGTTCCAGGCACCGATGAACACGATGATCGCCGTGGTGAACACACCCGGCGCCGCCAGCGGCAGGATCACCTTGCGGAAGGCGACCCCCGGCGTGCAACCGTCTACCATGGCCGCCTGCTCCAGCTCCACGGGGAGCTGACGGAAGAAGGCGGTCAGGTTCCACACCGCCAGCGGGAGACCAAAGCTCAGCCCCGGAATGATGACGGCCTGGTAGGTGTCGATCCACCGCGGGAACCACTCGAACGGCTCCGTGGAGGAGAACATCTTCAGCAGCGGTGGGATCAGGATGATGAGCGGGAACATCGAGCAGGCCATGATCAGCCACAGCACTCCGCCCTTGCCCCGGAACGACAGCCGAGCCAGCGCGTACGCCGCCACGATGCCGAACAGCAGGGTCAGGATGGTGGTGCTGCCCGACACGATCAGCGAGTTGATCAGGGACCGGCCGAAGTTGTTCGTCCCGGAGAAGACGCCGACGTAGTTCTGAAGCGACGCGGGGCTGGGGATGAACTCGGTGCTCCGGCCCTCCGAAGGCAGCCGCAGTGAGGAGACGACCATCCAGTAGAAGGGGATGATGCAGTAGAGGACGATGAGCCCCATGCCGACGTAGGAGGCGACCCTCCCGATCCGAGCCTTGGGACTCTCCTTCGGATGGGCGAGCTCCGCAATCTCGGCGTCGGTCAGATGCGACTCCGCAGCCTGGGGATCCGCCTGGGGATTTGCCGTGGTGGACATCAGTGTGACCCTCCCATCGTCTCGAGGGCCGGCGTCTCCGCGGTCTTGGCCGTCGCATCAGGCTTCTTCTTTTTCTTCTTGGGCGCACTGTCACCAATGACGTCCGCGCCCAGGATCTTCACGAACAGGAAGGCGACCAACAGCACGTAGACGAAGAGCACGACGGCATACGCCGCAGCCGGACCGTACCGGGTCTGCGTCGCCTCCTGGTAGGAGAAGATCGACAGTGTCTCCACCCGGTACTTGCCGGGGCCGATCATGCCGTAGGGCAGGTCGAACATGCGCAGGGTGTCGAGGGTGCGGAACAGCACCGCGACCACCAGCGTCGGCTTGACCATCGGCAGAGTGATCCGGACGAACTGCTGCCAGGCGGTCGCCCCATCCACCTTGGCCGCCTCGTAGACCTCAGCGGGAATGGTCTGCAGACCGGCCAAAGTCAGCAGCGCGATGAATGGTGCGGTCTTCCAGACGTCGGCGATGACGATTGCCCAGAAGGAGGCCCCGGAGTCGGCCAGCCACAGGATCTGGCGTCCGAGGATCCGGTTCATCACGCCGGCCTCGTCGAAGATCAGCTTCCACATCAGCGCCGAGACGATCGTCGGGATGGCCCAGGGGACCAGGATGCCCGCCCGGACGATGCCTCGGCCCCGGAAGGCCTTGGCCATGATCAGCGCCATCGCCACGCCCAGGACGGTCTCCAGGAGGACGCAGACGATCGTGATGAACGTGGTGTTCAGAAACGCGTTCCAGAACCGGTCCATGGTGCCGTAGGTGCCGGTGACGAGGTTCTGCCCGGCGAAGATCTGGGTGTAGTTCTGCAGACCGACGAAGCTCTCGCCACCGGCGACGAGGCCGGTGGTTGGGTCGACCCCGGAGTTGGTCCGATAGAGCGACTCCCGTAGGGACATGACGACCGGAATCCCGGCGACCACGATGATGACGAGGAGCGTCGGAGCCAGGAGGATCCACGCCAGCCGACCCTGCCCGTCGCTGAGGGCGTTCTTCTTGTGCTTGTGACCGTCACCTGTGGTGCCCGGCAAGCCCTGCTTCTCCGCGGTGGCAGTTGCCATGCGGGCTACCTCCTTTACGAGATGCGCTGAGTTCCCGGCCCAGCGGGTTGCTGGACCGGGAACTCAGACGCGGACACCGTGGGAACTTACTGGATCAGCGTCTGAAGCTTGCTCTGCAGCTGCTGCAGCGCGGCGTCAGGCGCTGTCGTGCCACCACCCGGGAGCGCCGAGTAGGCCGCATCCTGGATCGCCAGGGTGACATCACCGTACTCGACGGCGACCGGCCGTGGCTTGGCACCCTCGATCGACTTCAGCTGGATCGGCATGAAGGGGAACTTCTTCACAATGTCCGGGTCGCTGTACAGCGCGGCCAGGGTCGGCGAGTTGGAGGTGGCCAGGGTGTTGTTCTTCTGGACCTCCGGGGAGGACATGAACTTCAGGAACTCGATCGCCGTGCCCTTGTTCTCGGCATTCGCCGCGATCGCGTAGTTGTGGCCACCCAGGCTCGAGACGCCGGGACCGGTGATACCGGGCAGCGGCGCCACGTCGTACTTGCCGACAATCTTCGACGAGCCGTCGGTCTTGGCGGCCAGGTTGTACACGTAACCCCAGTTGCGGTGGAAGATCAGGGTGCCGTTCTGGAACGCCTGCCGGCCCTGCTCCTCCTGCCAGGTGATCGCACCCTTGGGGATGTAGCCCTCCTTGAACCAGTCGACCAGTGTCTGCAGGCCCTTCGTCGCCTCCGGCGTCGCCACGTTCGGCTTACCGGCGTCATCCACGATGACACCGCCGGCGCCGTGCACGGCCTCATCGAAGTTGACCGTCAGGCCCTCGTACTTGTTGTACTGACCGGCGAAGCACTCGAGCTTGGGATCGTTCTCGCCGCCCCTGATGGTGTCGCAGGCCGCCTTCATCTCGTCGAAGGTGGTCGGCGGCTCAACGTTGTACTTGCTCAGCAGGTCCTTGCGGTAGTAGAGCAGGCCGCCGTCGGAGGTGCTCGGGTAGGCGTACAGCTTGTTGAAGTACGTGCCGCTGGCCACCGTGGCGGGCAGGAATCCCTCGGTCGGGAACTGGTCCTTCGGCAGCTCGATGACGTAGCCCTTGGCCGCGAACTCCGCGGTCCAGACCACGTCCACGCTGAGCACAGCCATCGCCGGGTTCTTGATCTGGGTGTTCTGGACCATCTGCTGACGCTGCTGGTCAGCGCTGTCGGGGAGCTCGTGGAACGTGACCTTCCCGTCCGGGTGCTGCTCGTTGAACTGAGCGATCAGCTTGGGGAAGTTGCCCGAGGTGTCCTTGCCCTGCCAGACCTCGATCGGGCCCTTCTTGGTCAGGTCCACCGCTGCGCCGCTGGCGCTGGGGCTCCCTCCTCCCGGCTCGTCACTGCCGCAGGCGGCAGCCACGAGCAGAGCGCTCAGCGATACGGCCGCGATGAGGACGCGACGCGCGGGACGAACGAAAGTCATACAGGCCTCACTTCGTTGTAGGGACACCCATCCGTTGGTGCCACTTGGTCAATCTAGGGGCAATCCGTCACAAAAGCGCAACATCTCTCACGGAACGCTTAGATTCGTTATAGACGCTGTAACACATCCGACCCACGTTTGAGAAGAGCAAACCCTAGAGGTACAGACCAGTTTGTCCGTCCTCGAGACGCTCGGCCGCGACGGCGTGCAGATCCCGTTCCCGGAGCAGCACGTACGTGTGTCCGCGGACCTCCACCTCGGCCCGGTCCTCGGGGTCGAACAGCACGCGATCACCCACCTGCACGGTACGCACGCTGGTCCCTACGGCGACCACCTCACCCCATGCCAGCCGGCGGCCGATGGCCACGGTGGCCGGGATCAGGATGCCGCCGCTACTTCGCCGCTCGCCGGCCTCGGTGTCGGTCGAGACCAGGACCCGGTCGTGCAGCATCCGGATCGCCCACGTGCCGCCATCAAGTCCCGGCCCGGTGAGCGACGCGGCGTCGGACAAGGCCACTAGGACCTCCGGGCCCGCCGACCGATGGCGCGGATGATCAAGGCGAAGCTCACCAGACCTGCCAGAGCGCCGGCCAGCACGCCGATCCGGTCGGTGCGAAGATCACCGCGAGCGTTGAACAACAGCGACTTCGCGTTCTCCTTGGCGTTGCTGCCGAGCAGCTTGAACTGGTCGACCTGGCGCTGTTTGATCCGGTTGGGATGCACTTGGTCGATCAGCGTCGACACCGACGCGGAGAGTCGGGCCCGCGTGGCACTCAGGTCCGCCTCGATCTGGGAGGTCGTGCGGTCGTCGCTTGGGCTCGAGTTGTCGGCCACGAGGCACCCCTTGCTGGCGTCGTCGGCACCGGCGGCCGCCGGGCGTGGTGACCCTCAGCGTATTGCAGGCCGGCCGCCGTTAGGCCCCCGGGCTCGTGCCGAGGCGTCAGCGGCAGCGGTTAGGGTTTGCTCATGACGACCCGACTCGCCGACGGCGACGCCGCGCCGGCCTTCACCCTGCCGGATGCCGACGGCCGGGACGTGTCGCTCTCCGACTTCGCCGGGCAGCGCGTGATCGTCTACTTCTACCCGGCGGCGATGACTCCGGGGTGCACGACCCAGGCCGTCGACTTCACCGCAGCCATGGCCGATCTGACGGCCGCGGGCCTTCACGTGATCGGAGTGTCCCCGGACACTCAGGAAAAACTCATCCAGTTTCGCCACCAGCAGTCAGTGTCATTTCCCCTGCTTTCCGACGTCGACAAGAAGACTTTGGCGGCTTACGGGGCCTACGGGGAGAAGCTTCTCTACGGGAAGCTGATCGAGGGCGTCATCCGCTCCACCTTCGTCATCGACGTGGACGCCAGGGGCCGCGGCACCGTGGCCGTGGCCCAGTACAACGTGAAGGCAACCGGCCACGTGGCCAAGCTCAGGCGCGACTTGGCGCTTTGAGATTGCGACGCTCCGCGTCGCGAGGAACCGCGCGGACCATCCGCGCTTCGCGCAGGTGCCGAGAGAGGGACTCGAACCCTCACACCCGAAGGCACAGGAACCTAAATCCTGCGTGTCTACCAGTTCCACCATCCCGGCAAGGCCGGCCCAGTCTAGGCGGCGCCGACCAGCCTGGCCTGAACAAGCCGATGAGCGCCAGATCGGCTGATCTGGCGCTCACCTGTGGAGCTGTGCCGGGATACCTGCCGGTCAGGGGTTGTTGGCGATGCCCTCGTCGACCTCGCCGCCCCGGGCGCTGCGGGCGCCGGTGACGGCCGCGTAGCTGATGCCCGCGATGGCGGCCCCGATGACCGGCGCCACGATGAACAGCCAGACCTGGGCGAACCGCTTGGCCACAGCCAGGCCGATGGTCACCGCCCGGTTGAAGTGCCCGCCGGAGACGTGCCCGAAGGCTACGCGCCGGTCAGCACGGTGAGCCCGAAGGCCAGGGCCACGCCGGAGAAGCCGATGCCGAGCTGCGCGTTGTCCTCGGTAAGGGACTCCGCAGCCAACACCGCGCTGCCGCAGCCGCCCAGCACCAACCAGAAGGTGCCGAGGAACTCGGCGCCCAGCCGCGCGCCGAGAGGAGGTTCCCGCATCAGTGCCTCCTGATCATGGGGCCCGCGGGGCTGCGAACCAGCCGCGCAGCAGTCTAAAGGCGTCGATAGCCGACGAAAGCGAAGCCGGCGTGCGGCTCGCGGGAGATCTCACGCCACTCGTCCGAACGTATCTCCGGGAAGGTCACGTCGCCCTCGGGCTCGGCGTCGACCTCGGTGATCTCCAGCCCGGTCAGCCGGTCCCACGCCGCCCGGTAGATCTCCCCACCCCCGGCCACGAAGATCGTCTCCGGCTTCCGGGCCGCCGCCTGGGCGAACGCCTCGTCCAGAAAGGGCACCGCGTACACGTCCTCGCCCCGCCACATTGGCGCGACCTCCCGTGTGTCGTTGCGGTCGCCGACGGGGTTCGAGGGGGTCGTCCCCCTTGCGAGCGAGTTGTCCCGGGTCACCACATAGGTGGTGCGGCCCGGCAGCGGGCGTCCGATGGAGGCCCAGGTCTTGCGGCCCATGATCAGCACCTGGCCCATGGTGAGCCCCTTGAACCGCTGCCAGTCCTCCGGGATCCGCCACGGGATGTCCCCATCGGCACCGATCACCCCGTTGCGGGCGACGGCCGCGATTCCGATGATCTCCATCAGACCGCGATCGGGGCCTTGATGCCCGGATGAGGGTCGTAGCCCTCGATCCGGATGCTCTCCAGGGTGAAGTCGTCGATCGCGGTGACCGACGGGTCGAGCACCAGCGTCGGCAGTGGCCGGGGCTCTCGGGTCAGCTGCAGCCGAGCCTGATCCAGGTGGTTCAGGTAGAGATGAGCGTCGCCGAGCGTGTGCACGAAGTCGCCGGGGCGCAGCCCGCAGACCTGGGCGACCATGCAGGTGAGCAGGGCGTACGAGGCGATGTTGAACGGGACGCCGAGGAAGATGTCGGCCGAGCGCTGGTAGAGCTGGCAGGACAGCCGGCCGTTCGCCACGTAGAACTGGAACATCGTGTGGCAGGGCGGCAACGCCATCTCGCCCAGGTCGGCGACGTTCCAGGCGCTGACCAGGTGCCGCCGGGAGTCCGGGTTGGTCCGGATGGCATCGATCACCGCGGCCAGCTGGTCGAGGTGACCGCCGTCCGGGGTGGGCCAGGACCGCCACTGGTACCCGTAGATCGGGCCCAGCTCACCGTCGGCGTCGGCCCACTCGTCCCAGATCGTCACCCCCTGCTCGTGCAGCCACTTGACGTTGGTCGCGCCGGAGATGAACCAGAGCAGCTCGGCCACCACCGACCGGGTGTGGACGCGCTTGGTGGTGAGCAGGGGGAAGCCTGCGGCGAGGTCGAAGCGCATCTGGTAGCCGAACACGCTCAACGTCCCCGTGCCGGTCCGGTCCGTCTTGCGCGCTCCGGTGGTCAGCACATGGTCGAGCAGGTCAAGATAGGCCCGCATCCTGCTCAGCCCTCCTTCCCGGCCGGCGCCAGCTGCCGCAGCTCGGCCACCAGGACCGGTGCCATGGCCCGGATCGCCTGCCCGCGGTGGCTGATCGCGTCCTTGGCGGCCGGGGTCAGCTCGGCATTGGTCTCGGTCTGCCCGTCGGCCACGAAGAGCGGGTCGTAGCCGAACCCATTGTCGCCCACGGGCGCCACGGTCAGCCTTCCCGACATGATGCCGAGCCGTACGTGTTCGGCCCCGTTGGGCAGGACCGCCGCCATGGCGCAGACGAACCGGGCTGTGCGCTCGTCCACCGGCACGTCGTGCAGCTGCCGCAGCAGCAGCGCGTTGTTGTCGGCGTCGCTCGCCTGCGGCCCGGCCCAACGGGCGGAGCGTACGCCGGGCATCCCATTCAGCACATCGACCTCGAGGCCGGAGTCGTCGGCCACGGCCGGAAGCCCGGTCGCCGCCAGGCACGCCCGGGCCTTGAGCAGCGCGTTCTCGGCGAAGGTGCGCCCGGTCTCGGCCGGCTCCGGGTAGCGCGGCAGGTCGGCGAGGCCCAGCACCTCGATGTCCCGCGCCGCCTCGGTGACGATCCGCCGCAGCTCGGCCAGCTTGTGCGCGTTGTTGGTGGCCAACACCACGCGTCGCACGACCTCGGTCACGCGCGCTCCCGTGTGTCGTCTGCTTTTCGGGGGTCCAGGGGGGTCGCCCACCTTGGGGTGGCACAGTGCGCGCGGCGGGGGTTCAAGGGGGTCGTTCCCCTTGCCAGGAGCACGGTCACGAGCCGAGGGCCTCCCGCTGCAGCTCGGCCAGCCGGGCGCAGCCGGCGGTCCCCAGGTCCAGCAGCAGGTCCAGCTCGCTACGGTCGAAGGGCATGCCCTCGGCGGTGCCCTGGATCTCGACGAACCGGCCGTCGCCGCTCATCACGATGTTCATGTCCGTGCCCGCCGCGGAGTCCTCGACGTAGGCCAGGTCCAGCATGGGCGTGCCCTCGACCACACCGACCGAGACCGCCGCGACCGAACCGAGCAGCGGCTCACCGGCCAGCAGGCTGCGGTCCCGCAGCCAGGTCACGGCGTCGGCCAGAGCGACGTACGCGCCGGTGATCGAGGCGGTCCTCGTGCCGCCGTCGGCCTCCAGCACGTCGCAGTCGATCACGATGGTGTTCTCGCCCAGGGCTCGGTAGTCGATGATCGAGCGCAGGCTGCGGCCGATCAGCCGGCTGATCTCGTGGGTCCGGCCGCCGATCCGGCCCTTGACCGACTCACGGTCGTTGCGGGTGTTCGTGGCCCGCGGCAGCATCGCGTACTCGCTGGTCACCCAGCCCAGACCGGAGCCCTTACGCCAGCGCGGCACTCCCTCGGTCACACTGGCCGCGACCAGCACGCGGGTGCGCCCGAACTCGACCAGCACCGATCCCTCGGCCTGGCCCAGCCAGCCGCGGGTGAACCGCACCGGGCGAAGCTCGTCGTGGTTGCGCCCGTCGACCCGTTCCGTCACGCTGCCTACCCTATTTCCCAGGTTGCCCCAGGAACCGCACGGGACAACGATCCGGAGTAGTGCGGCAACGCGTCAGCCAGCACCTGGTCGGGGTCGGACCAGGGCGGGATATGCGTCAGCACCGCCGCACTGACACCCGAGCGCTGCGCCATCTCGGCGGCCTGCCGGCCGGTCAGGTGGAGCCCGGGCGGATTGTCCGGCCGTTCCCGCGATGCCGCCTCCACCAGCAGCAGGTCGGCGCCGCGGGCCAGCTCGACGAGGGCGTCGCACGGACCGGTGTCTCCGGAGTAGACCAGCGTGCCGCCCGCAGCGACGTCCTCGGTGATGCGCATGGCGTACGTCTCGACGGGGTGGTCGACGAGGGTGGTCTCGACCAGGAACGGCCCGACCTGCTGCCGCGACTGCCAGGTCCGGAAGTCGAAGTGGTTCGCAATCCCGGGGCCGGGTTCGGCGGGTGACCCGTTCGTCCGCCGGACCTCGTACGCCCGCGCCAGCCGCTCCGGCGTGCCGCCCGGACCGTACAGCGTGCGCCGCGGCCAGGGCGCCGTCGGCGAGTAGGCCGCGCCGACGTAGTAGGCGCAGAGGTCGAGGCAGTGGTCGGGATGCAGGTGGCTGAGGGCGATGGCGTCGACCTCGGCCGGGTCGAGATAGCGGTAGAGGGCGCCGAACGCACCTGGTCCCAGGTCGAGGACCAGGGAGAACGTGCCACCGGCGTGCGGGGCCTGGACGAGGTAGGACGAGGCGGGCGACTCCGGACCGGAGACCGAGCCGCTGCAGCCGACCACGGTGAGCTTCACGCGAACTGCTCTACTCCCGCGACCAGCCCGCCCATCAACCGCGCGCCGATGCCCTCGAAGGCGGTCGGGCTGCCGGTGGTCAGGAAGCGGTGGCAGGCGTTGCGGGGCCGGTCGTGGGTGAGACCGTGCCGGGTCAGCACGGCGAACACCTGCTTGGCGCACTCGTCGGCGCTGGACACCAGGCTGACCTGGTCACCGAGCACGTAGGAGATAACCCCGGTGAGCAGCGGGTAGTGGGTGCAGCCCAGGATCAGCGTGTCGATGGCCGCCGCCTGCAGCGGCGCCAGGTAGTCCTCGGCAACGGCCAGCAGCTCGGGGCCGCCGGTGATCCCCGCCTCGACGAACGACACGAACCGGGGGCAGGCGGCGGTGTGCAGCGAGACCTGAGGGGCGGCGGCGAACGCGTCGTCGTAAGCCTGGGACGTGGCGGTCGCCTCGGTGCAGATGACGCCGACCTGGCCGGACCGGGTCGCGGCGACCGCGCGGCGGGCGGCGGGCAGGATCACCTCGACCACCGGCACCGGGTAGCGCTCGCGGGCGTCGCGTAGCACCGCGGCACTTGCGGAGTTGCAGGCGATGACCAGCGTCTTGACGCCCTGGTCGAGCAGGTGGTCCAGGCACTCCAAGGCGTACTCGCGAACTTGGGAGATGGGCTGCTCGCCGTACGGGGACCGGGCGGTGTCCCCGAGGTAGACGATGTCCTCGTGCGGCAGCTGGTCGATCACGGCCCGGGCCACGGTCAGGCCGCCGAACCCGGAGTCGAAGATCCCGATCGGCGCCTCGGTGTCCACGGGCGCTCAGCCTACTTCCGCCGGGGTGGGAAGGTGGTGCTACTTCGGGGAAAGGAGTTCGATGATCGATCTGGAACCGGTGACCGAACAGATGGCGGCCATCGTCGGCAACATCGGAGAGGAGCAGCTCGCGGGCCCGACACCGTTGGAGCGGACGAACGTCGCGGACCTGCTGACCCATGTGCTCGGGCTGACCGTCGCCTTCCGCGACGCGGCGGCCAAGATCACCGGACCGACGACCGACGCCCCGCCCGAGGCCGACGGGGCGGACCTGCCGACGGACTGGCGCTACAGCATCCTCCAGCGGCTGAGCGAGCTGGCGCAGGCCTGGCGCGCGCCGGAGGCGTGGCAGGGCGAGACCAGGGCCGGCGGGCTCACCATGCCGGCCGAGGACGCCGGATTTGTCGTCAACAACGAGCTGGTGCTGCACGCCTGGGACCTTGCCGTCGCGACCAACCAGCCTTACGCGGTGGCCGGGGAGAACCTCGAGGCGTCCTGGCAGTTCGTGGTGAACACACCCGACACCCCGGAAGCGCGGGAGGGCCTGTTCGGCCCGCGGCTGCCCATCGCCGACGACGCTCCCCTGCTCGACAAGACGTTGGCGTACGCGGGCCGTGACCCTTTCTGGAGTCCGTGACCCTTCGCTGAACCGCATGCCTGTGAACCTCGGCGCTCCGGCTGACCGCATCATCGCTCTGGCCGGCGCCGCTACGGACGACCAGCTGAGCCTTCCGACGCCGTGCGGCGACCAGGACGTTGCAACGATGCTGGCGCACATCATCGGGTCCAGCATCGGCTTCCGCGACGGCGCCGCGAAGGTGGACGGACCGACCACGTCGACCCCGCCCGGACCCGCGTCGCGGGAGCTGGGGTCCGGCATTCCCGAGGATCCCGAGGCTCGCGCCGGCCTGTTCGGTCCTCGGGTACTCGTCTCCGACGACGCGCCGCTGTTGGACCGCATCCTCGCCTACGCCGGAAGAAGCCCCTTTTGGACGGCCTGAGAGCGTGGAGCCTGCCGCTAGTCCGCGAGCGTCGGTAAGGCCGCGAGCGGTGCGGTCTGGACGACTAAGCGAGCGAACACGCATTCCGTTCGCGAGCGCTGGAGAAAGACCGTAGCCGAACGAGCGGCCGGGCGCGAGCGGACAAGCCAAAAATTACGCCCAGACTTGGGTGTCCAGGTACTCCTCGCTGGTGTCGAGGTCGGCGTCGTAGGCGCCGGTGGACAGGTACTTCCAGCCGCCGTCGCAGATGATCAGCACGATGTCGGCGCTCTCCCCCGCCTTCACCGCCCTGGCGGCCTGGGCCAGCGCGGCATGCAGGATGGCGCCGCTGGACAACCCGGCGAAGATCCCCTCCCGCTCCAGCAGCTCGCGGACGCGACGGACCGCGTCGCGGGCGCCGACGGAGAACCGCGAGGTGACGTAGCGCTCGTCGTAGAGCTCGGGCACGAAGCCCTCGTCGAGGTTGCGCAGCGCGTACACCGACTCCCCGTAGCGGGGCTCGGCGGCGATGATCTTGACGTCCGGCTTCTTGTCCGCGAAGAAGTGGCCGATACCCATCAGCGTCCCGGTCGTGCCCAGGCCGGCGACCACATGGGTCACCTCGGGCAGGTCCTCCAGGATCTCGGGTGCGGTGGTGAGGTAGTGCGCCTCGGCGTTGGCCGGGTTGCCGTACTGGTAGAGCATCACCCAGTCGGCGTGCTCCGCCGCCAGCTCCTTGGCCACCCGGACCGCCTCGTTGGAACCGCCGGCGGCTGGGGAGGAGACGATCTCTGCACCCCACATGGCCAGCACCTGCCGACGCTCTGGGGAGGTGTTCTCCGGCATCACACAGACGAGCCGGTAGCCGCCGAGCTTGGCCGCCATGGCCAGCGCGATCCCGGTGTTTCCGCTGGTCGGCTCGAGGATGGTGGCACCGGGCCGCAGCGAGCCGTCGGCCTCGGCCACCCGGATCATGTTGAGCGCGGCCCGGTCCTTGATCGAGCCGGTGGGGTTGCGGTCCTCGAGCTTGGCCCACAGCCGGACCGTCGGGCTGGGCGACAGGGAGGGCAGCCCGACCAGCGGCGTGTGGCCGACCGACTCGGCCAGGGACTCGTACCGGGTCATCAGCCGCCGGCAACCGCAGGCAGCACGACCACGACGTCACCGTCGGCCGTCGGCGCG